>VYCX01000335.1 GCA_009843725.1 Boseongicola sp. SB0675_bin_26 | reverse complement strand
CGCGGCATTTGAAGCACGCACGGACTGGGGGGACGAGGGCTGGACCCGCGAGGATGACCCTGCCAATCTTCGCGCGGCATTTGCCGGGTTTGGGCCGGAAGTTCGCCGCCAGCTGGAATCGGTCGAGCGCGTGCATCTCTGGGGCCTGTTCCGCCATCGGGTGGCAAGACGCTGGGTTCGTGACCGAATGGTTCTTCTTGGCGACGCTGCGCATCCGACGCTTCCGTTCCTTGCGCAGGGGGCAAACCTGGCGCTCGAGGACGCATGGGTTCTCGCAGCCGCAATCCGCCGGCACGATCTGCCCGAGGCGCTCGAAAGATATCAGGCCCTCAGGATTCCCAGGGCGAAGCGGATCGTGAATGCCGCCACCGGCAATGCACGCAACTACCACCTCCGCAGCCCACCCGTCCGCTTAGTCGCCCATGCGGCGCTCAGGGCGGCGGCCGCCTTTGCCCCGGCTGCGATGCTCAGGCGGTTCGACTGGATCTATCGCCATGACGTCACCTCGCTTGAGGTCTGACTTGATCCCGCAAGCCCTGTATGGTTGACGGCACCGATGGGACAAGTGACCGAAGCGTATGAAGCGCGGGTCGCAAGTGGCGACTTCGACGCCGACCCGGCCCAAGTGACGGTTCTGCCCGAACTGGATCGGGTCGCCGGAGCGCTGAAACCTGCGCCGTCGCGGAAGGTGCTCGGGCGAGTCCTCAAGCGAACGCCGGATTTCACCAAGGGCATCTACCTCTGGGGCGGGGTCGGACGAGGAAAGTCCATGCTGATGGACCTTCTCCACGATGTGGCGGGAGGCGACCAGTCACGCCGAATCCACTTCCATGCCTTCATGCAGGAAGTGCAGGGCCGCCTTCACGAGGCGCGCAAGACCCAGGCCGATGACGCATTGATTCCGGTGGTGGCGGCAATGAGCGAAGGGATCAGGCTCCTTTGCCTTGACGAAATGCAGATATCGGACATCGCGGACGCCATGATCGTCGGGCGGTTCTTCGAGCAGTTGCTGGACAGGGGAGTGGTCGTCGTGACCACGTCCAACCTGCTGCCGGACGACCTCTACAAGGACGGCCTCAACCGCGCCCTGTTCCTTCCGTTCATTGAACTCATCAAGGCGCGTCTGTCGGTCATCGAGCTGGCGTCGCCCCGCGACTATCGCCAGGACAGGCTTGAAGGCGAGCAGGTCTACTTTCATCCTGCGGATGCATCAGCGCGTGCCGCGGTGGAGAGACTTTGGAACGGCTTCTTCCGATGCGACTCCGAAACCCTCGTGCTCTCGGTAAAGGGCCGCAAGATCGAGATTCCCCAGTTTGCCAGCGGCGTGGCAAGAGCGAGGTTCCCGGACCTGTGCGGTCAGCCGCTCGGCCCGGCAGACTATCTTGCAATTGCGGATGCGGTCCGCGTCCTGATTCTCGAGGAGATTCCCTATTTCAGTTCCGAGAACGCCAACGAGACCCGTCGCTTCGTGACCTTGATCGACGCGCTCTACGAGGCGCGCGTTCGTCTCATCGCCACGGCTGCGAACGCGCCGGAACGGCTGCAAGTCGAAGGCGGCGGCGCATTCGAGTTCGAACGCACTGCAAGCAGGCTTCGCGAAATGCAGTCGGCGGAGTGGTGCCGGGCCTGAATCTGGACCGCATTGAGCGGCCTGATCGGTTCCCCAAGGCGTCAATGAGACAAGGCGGACCCACGGCGCTTGCCGCGAAGCGCGTTCGTTCTGAACACGTTTGACTCTGGTTGTCTTTGCGCAAGGACTCGACGATGAATGGAGGCGATCCTGCCGATTTGACAGCATGCCGCCGAAAGCCCAGATGAAAGACGTAGCGTCACTCAGCCGCGAGGAAGCCAGGGCCGAACTGGCTCGTTTGGCCAAGTTGCTGCATGCCGCCGACAAGGCGTATCATCAGGCAGACGCTCCGGATCGCTCGGACGCCGACTACGATTCCCTCAAGCGCCGCAATATGGACATCGAGCGACGCTACCCGGATCTCAAGAGAGATGACTCTCCCTCTGAAAAGGTGGGCGCCGCACCCTCCGAGGGTTTCCGAAAGGTCCGGCATTCGATCCCAATGCTGTCGCTGGAGAACGCGTTTGATGAATCGGACGTGGCGGAATTCGACCGCTCCGTCCGGAAGTTCCTGGGCATGTCGGAAACCGCGCCCGTGGCCTACGTCGCAGAACCGAAGATAGACGGCCTGTCGTTGTCCTTGCGGTACGAGGATGGCCTGCTGGCCTGCGCGGCCACGCGGGGGGACGGCACGATTGGCGAAGACGTCACGCCAAATGCTTTGACGATCAGGGATGTCCCGGAGCGCATCAGGTCGGCCCCCAAGCTGCTGGAGATTCGGGGCGAAGTCTACATGAGTCACGAAGACTTCGCCGCGTTGAACGCCCGGCAGGACGAGGAAGGCGGCAAGACATTTGCAAATCCTCGCAACGCCGCGGCCGGATCGCTCAGGCAACTGGATTCCCGGATCACGGCAAGCCGGCCGCTGAGGTTCTTCGCCTATGCCTGGGGCAGCGTCAGCGAGGCGCTGGCGGGCACGCAGGAAGGGGCGATCAATCGCCTGAAGGACTTCGGGCTTGCGACCAGCCCGCTCCTGGCGCTCTGCGATGGCATTGCAGATCTGGTAGCCCACTATCGCCGGATCGAGGAAGCGCGCGCCACGCTCGACTACGACATAGACGGCGTCGTCTACAAGGTGAACGATCTTGGCCTTCAGGCAAGGCTCGGGTTTCGCTCGACGACACCCAGGTGGGCAATAGCGCACAAGTTCCCTGCAGAGCTCGCGTGGACGCGGCTGGAAGCGGTCGACATCCAGGTCGGGCGCACCGGCGCGCTTTCGCCCGTTGCGCGGCTGCGGCCGGTCACGGTCGGCGGCGTGGTCGTGTCCAATGCCACCCTTCACAACGAGGACTACATCGCGGGGCGCGACGCGGGCGGCAACGAGATCAGGGGCGGCAAGGACATTCGGGCAGGCGACCGGGTCCAGATCTACCGGGCGGGCGACGTGATCCCGAAGGTCGCGGACGTCGATCTCTCCAAGCGGCCCAAGGGCGCGATGCCCTACGAGTTCCCGAAGAAGTGCCCCGAGTGCGGTTCGCCCGCCATCCGGGAGGAGGGAGACGCCGTGCGCCGATGCACGGGGGGCCTCATTTGCCGCGCACAGGCAGTCGAGAAGCTCAAGCACTTCGTGTCGCGCGGCGCCTTCGACATAGAAGGTCTTGGGGCGAAACAGGTTGAAGACTTCCATGGTCGCGGCTGGGTCGCCGAACCGGCGGACATCTTCCTGCTGGAGGAACGTGACAGCGAAAGGGAGAAGCGCCTGAAAGACGTTGACGGGTGGGGCGAAAGGTCCGCGAACAAGCTCTTTGCGGCCATCAGGGAGCGCAGAAGAATCGACTTTCACAGGTTCCTGTTCGGCTTGGGCATCCGGCATCTCGGCGAGGCGGCGGCCAAGGACCTTGCACGCCATTTCAACGACTGGCCTCCCCTTGCCGCCGCTGCAATTGACGCGGCAAGGGAGCCAGCCATTGACGATGCGACGCAAGCCGCCCTTGACGGGAGCCCGGCCTGGAAGGAGTTCCTGTCCATCGATGGAGTGGGTCGAACCTTGGTTCGGTCACTCGTCCTGACGATGGATCAAGAGGCGGAGCGTGCCTCGGTCGAGCGCCTCGTGAAGCACCTGGAGATCGTTCCGCCTGACGCTCGGGCGTCCGACAGCCCGGTTGCGGGAAAGGCCATCGTCTTCACCGGCACGCTGGTCAGGATGACCCGCAACGAGGCCAAGGCTCGAGCGGAATCGCTAGGCGCAAGGGTTTCCGGTTCTGTCTCTGCCAAGACCGATCTTGTCGTGGCTGGACCGGGCGCAGGCTCGAAAGCCAGGAAGGCTGCCGAGCTTGGCGTCGAAACGATGGACGAGGACGGCTGGCTTGCCCTCATCGGCGACGCATGAACGGTCGGCCGGAGGTTCTCTTTCCGCTCTTTGCCTCGATTGATTCGCTGCCGGGCATTGGTCCGAAGCTTGCGCGCACGTTCGGGCAGATGGACATCAGCACGCCTCGGGACCTGCTCTTCACGTTCCCGAATGCCGTCGTTGATCGCCGAATCCGGCCCACCGTCAAGGGCGTGACACTGCCGGCGACGGTCACGACCGAAGTGACCGTGCTGCGACACCTGCCGAGCCGGGTCAAGGGACGACCGTACCGCGTCAGCGTGTCGGACTCCGAGACGGAGTTTCCACTGGTCTTCTTCCACGCGAAGCCCGACTGGCTGCAGGAGCGGCTTCCGGAAGGCGCGCGCCGCGTGATTTCCGGCAGGACGGAACTGTTCGACGGAACGGTGCAGATGGTTCATCCGGACCACATCCTCGCGCCGGGGGAGGCCCGTCGGCTGCCGGAGTTCGAACCCGCGTATCCACTCACTCAAGGGCTTTCGCAGAAAGTCATGGCCAAGGCCATGGTTGCGGCAGTCGAACGGGTGCCGAAACTTGTTGACTGGCTGGAGCCCGGGTTTCTGGAGAGCATGGGCTGGCCGGGCTGGCATGCCGCCGTGACGGGAGTTCATGCGCCGGACTCTGCGCAAGGCATCCTTTCCGATGCGCCTGCACGACAGCGGCTCGCCTATGACGAGTTCCTTGCCCACCAGGTGACTCTTGCGCTTGCCCGGTCGCGTCAGAGAAGGCGCAAGGGAAGGTCGTCAACGGCAACGGGGCGTCTTCAGGCAAAGGTCCTCGAGGCACTTTCATACAGCCTTACAGGCGCGCAGGAACGTGCAATGCACGAAATCTCCGAAGACATGGCCGCTTCCGAGCGAATGAACCGACTGCTGCAGGGCGATGTCGGCTCAGGCAAGACTCTTGTCGCGTTCATGTCATTGCTGGTGGCCGTCGAAGCAGGCGGGCAGGGCGTGCTCATGGCGCCGACCGAAGTGCTGGCCCGGCAGCACCTGGAAACGCTCCGGCCCCTGGCCGAAGCGGCGCATGTGGTCCTTGAGGTCCTCACGGGGCGCGACACCGGCAAGGAGCGCGCGGCAAAGCTGAACGCACTCAGGGACGGAGAAATCCAGATTCTTCTGGGAACCCATGCCGTGTTCCAGAAGGACGTCGAATTCCGGGAGCTTCGCGTGGCAGTGATCGACGAACAGCACCGGTTCGGCGTGGCGCAGCGCATGGAACTCGGATTGAAGGGCGATGCGGTTGACGTGCTGGTGATGACGGCGACGCCCATCCCCCGATCACTGAGCCTGACGCAATTTGGCGACATGGACATGTCCGTGCTGGACGAGAAGCCGCCGGGCCGGACGCCTGTGGCGACAGCGACGGTGCCGGACGACAGGATCGGCCAGGTAGTCACGCGGCTGAAGGCCGCAGTGGCGGAAGGCCGGCAGGCATACTGGGTCTGTCCACTCGTCGAAGAAAGCGACGCGCGACTTCAGGCCGCGGCCGAGGACCGATGTCTTGAGCTTCGTGCGGTGTTCGGAGAGCGGTCCGTTGGCCTTGTGCACGGGCAGTTGCCGCCAGGCGACAGGGATGCCGCCATGGCGGCATTTGCCGCCGGGGACACGCAGGTCCTGGTTGCAACGACGGTCATCGAGGTTGGAGTCGACGTGCCGAACGCCTCGATCATGGTGATCGAAGGTGCGGAGTCCTTTGGCCTTTCGCAACTGCATCAATTGCGAGGCAGGGTTGGTCGCGGCGCAGGGCAGGCAACATGCCTGCTGCTCTATCGCTCCCCGCTTTCCGCTTCCGCCCGGCGGCGCATCGAGATTCTGCGCGCGACGCAGGACGGGTTTCGGATTGCGGAAGAGGACCTCGCGATGCGCGGGGCAGGGGACGTGCTTGGCACGGCCCAGTCCGGGCTGCCACGATTCCGCACTGCCGACATGGAATGCCATGGAGCCCTGCTTCCTGCCGCGAATCGCGATGCCAGGAACCTCGTTGCGAGTGACCCGGAACTCAGGACAAGGCGTGGAGCAGCCGTGCGAACGCTTCTTTGGCTGCTGGAGCAGGACAAGGCAATCGCAATGATTTCAGTCGGTTAAGTTCAGTTTACGCACTTTGTCCACAAATGTTCGTGTAAAGGTCTTTACATCTGACCAAAAACAAGAACAATAAGGCAACAAAATCGATGCCTGCCGATCACAGGCGAATGGCTGGAGGCCGTCAAGATGAACGAACTGAAAGACCTGTTTTTCCGCAATGCCGCAACGTTGCCCGGCGATTTTGCCGGAGGCGCGGCGTTGGTAATGTTCACGTTTGCTGGCCTGTCACTGTCCGGACTTTTCTGAACTGCGCCTGCCTGCGGTCTGGAGTGTCAGTCCACGCATCCTGACTCGAATCCGATGCGCGACGAGTTCGCCGTCTGGACTCCCGCCCCGAGTCCAGGACTGAGACCAAGCCAGACACGCAACTTGCCCGCCGTCGTTCCCTGGAATGCGGCGGGCCTCTTTTTGTCGTGCTTCAATTGCAAGATTCACGATCAGGCGATGCCAGCTGATGGCGTCGCGGCTTCCCACGGCGATCCGTGGAGGTGACAAAGCCAGAGCGCGGCCTGTTCCTGCCTAAGCGAAACGACAGTGGAGTCACGCAGACAGGGCGTGCGCATAGCGCCGACAGAAATGCTGACCTCTTGACTGCCAACCTTGTCGTTCCGCCGGCGCGGGCCTAAGGTGCGCGGGCTGATGGAGCTTTCTGCGCCTTTGGCCCGCGTCGCGAATGCAGCCACGACCATTCCTGATGCAACGCTTTTGAAAGATCCATGCCCGAAGATGTTCGCGACGGAAGAGAAGGCCAGCATGGGTCTTGATGCGCAATGGAACGATTGTGAACGGGAGAGGCGGCGATGGAGATGAATGACCTGGCGCATGTGCTGCGCGCCGCGAAGGCGATTACGGGAGAAACGGTCTTCACGATCATCGGATCGCAAGCCATCCTTGCGCAACATCCGGAGGCGTCTGCCGCGATGAAGATGTCGATGGAGGTGGACATCTTTCCGAGGGACAGGCCGGACCTTTCGGACCTGATCGAGGGAGCGCTTGGCACGGAGTCGCACTTTCACGCGACTTTCGGATACCATGCGGACGGGGTTGGCGAAGAGACCGCAATCCTGCCGAGAAGATGGGAGGATCGTGCCATTGTCCTGGAGGGGCACCCGCTCTTCGATGGTGCCGTCGCAATCTGCCCGGAAATCCATGACCTGCGCGCCTCAAAGCTCATGGCTTTTCGCGAAAAGGACAGGTCCTGGGTAGAGGCGGCTGTGACAGCCGGACTTGCCGACCCGGCAACGATTGCCAGGCGGCTTGACGGAATTGATCGTGATCCGGGCGGGACCAGGAGCCTTGCGTCAAGATGGGTGAAGGCCATGGAGTGCCAGTCAAGTGAACCATGAGGACCGGTTGGATCGAATGCGCATTGCGTGGCTCAAGATCGTGCTTGACCGCATGGAATCGTGCGCACGAGAAGACTGCCGGATACGCGCGAAGGCGAAGAGACTTCTCGACCTGAAGCGATCGCGGGGCCTTGTGTCCGAACAACACGCGCAACGTTGGAAGAACTTGCTGGAGATGGATACAGACGATTTGAGAAAGGCTCTTCTCACGCCCGGAGCGCAGGGTCGAGAGTTTCGGCACGCGCACCTTTTTGCCGGCGTCTTTCCGCCAAGGGAGCAGAACCGCATTCTGCAAGACATAAGGAAGGAATCCGGCGGCGGCACTGCCGGTCCAGGTTAGGTGGCTGTGGCGGTAGGCGCGATTGGCGGTCTCGGCGCCGGACAGGCACGTCGGAGCGGCGTGTTCGGCGATAAGGTCATGGCCGAGGCGCTCATCGACCAGCCACCCAGCACTTCCACATCGTCAACATCCGAGGGAACAGCCGCAGGATGCGTGATCACCAGAAGCTGCTGCAGTCCGGCTCGGACCGGTGCAGCTGGAAGGACGGATCATGATCGCCGGCGACGACAGGAACGGCCCAGCTCGTTGCCGGTCGCCGCGCCAAGCCGGTTACCCACAGTTCCGCCGAGTACAACACCCCGGCACCGGGCATGGAGGAGCCACCTCACGCCCGAGCCATCGCATTTCTTTGACAACATTTTGAATTCTTGCAAGTGTGCAAGTTGGGCAGCAATGCCATGTCCGGAAATTGGGGTCACGCACCGGTGCAAACTGGCTCGCGGGTCACCGCCGCCCGGATCCACTCGGCCAGAACGGTTCGGTCGCGCAGCTTTGCAAGAACGCGGGCATTGGGCACTGAGCCGCCTGAATTTTCACGGCTATCCGATCCTTCCGGTGATGTATGATTCCGTGCGCGCATCTTCCGGGTTCGTGAAGATCTGGCCGGTTTCTCGATATTCCACCAGATTGCCGAGATGGAAGAAGGCCGTCTTCTGGCTGACCCGGGCCGCTTGCTGCATCGAGTGCGTGACAATGACCACCGAGTAGTTCCGCCTCAGTTCGTCGATCAGGTCCTCGACTTGCGCCGTCGCAATCGGATCAAGCGCTGAACAAGGTTCGTCCATCAACAGGACTTCGGGCTCGGTTGCAACGGCGCGCGCGATGCACAGCCGTTGCTGCTGGCCGCCCGAGAGTCCGGTGCCAGGTTCATGCAGCCGATCCTTCACTTCATCCCAGATGGCACCGCGCCGAAGAGACCTTTCCACGATCTCGTCCAACTCGGCCTTGGTCCTTGCGAGGCCGTGAATGCGCGGACCGTACGCAATGTTGTCATAGATCGACTTGGGGAACGGATTGGGCTTCTGGAAGACCATGCCGACTTTCGCTCTCAATTGAACCGGGTCGATGCTGGGGTCGTAGATATCGTCGCCATCGATATGTATGTCGCCTTGGACACGCGCAATGTCGATCGTGTCGTTCATTCGGTTGAGACACCGGAGGAAGGTCGACTTCCCGCAGCCCGAAGGACCAATGAAGGCCGTCACGGTCTTGTCCAGAATGTCGACGGAGACATCCTTGATCGCATGCGTATCGCCGTAGAACACTTGCACGCTCCGCGCCTGGATCTTGATGTCGCTTGCTGCCGTGTCCCGCTCGATTTTTCTCATGCCATCCATCATGATGTCCCCCTTGCCCTACCAGCTTCGTTCGAACTTGTTGCGCAAATAGATCGAAATTGCGTTCATCGTGATCAGGAATCCGAGCAGGACGAGGATTGCGGCGGAGGTCCGGCTCACGAAGCCGCGCTCGGGGCTGTCAGCCCAGATGAAGATCTGCGTCGGCAGTGCAGTTGCACTGTCAAAGGGACCGGAAGGCGCAGAGGTGATGAAAGCATTCATCCCGATGAGCAGGAGCGGCGCCGTTTCACCGAGAGCCTGCGCAAGGCCGATGATCGTGCCCGTCAGGATCCCTGGCATGGCAAGTGGAAGAACGTGGCCAAAGACCACTTGGTGCTTGGACGCGCCAACGCCAAGCGCCGCTTCCCGGATGGACGGCGGCACGGCCTTGAGCGCCGCGCGTGTCGCAATGATGATCGTTGGCATTGTCATGAGCGCAAGTGTCATGCCACCGACGAACGGCGCCGAGCGAGGCAGGCCAAACCATCCAATGAAGACCGCGAGAGCCAAAAGCCCGAAGACCACCGACGGCACGGCGGCCAGGTTGTTGATGTTCACTTCGACTAAGTCGCTGAACTTGTTCTTTGGCGCGAACTCCTCGAGGTAGATTGCTGCCCCAATGCCGAGCGGAAACGAAATCACGAAGCAGACAAAGAGCGCCCAGAACGATCCGATCAGCGCGCCCTTGAGGCCTGCGAGTTCGGGAAACCGGCTGTCCGCATTGGCAATGAGGCCAGTGTTCAACGGCTTGCTGATCGCCTCCTTTGCCATGAGCTGGTCGAACCAGGCGATCTCGAAGTCTTTCAACCTGCGGTGCTGTTCGGGAGTTTCGCGATCAATCAAGCCCTTGTTAAGCTGATCGTAGGGGTCCGAAACCGGCACGGTCATGGCAATGGTCTGTCCGACGAGATCCGGATCTTCGACAACCCGGTCCCGCAACCTGAACTGTGCCCCGTTGCTCAGCAGGCCGCCGAGCGCACGCATGGTTGCGCGGTCATTGGGGTCGGTGTCTTCGAGCACTGACGCCAGGGACGCCTCGAGCACATCATCAAATCCGCCCCGCGGCAGCCGTTCCAAGGGGACTTCTTCGGGATCTATGAATACATCAAGGGTGATGTGGGTTTGCGTAAAGGCGTGATATCCGGACGAGACCAGCGACGCGATGAGAATGAAAAGCATGAGAAACGCGAAGCTGATCGCTCCGAGCCCCAGCACCTGCAGAAGCGTCTGCTTCCTGTTCCGACGCGCGAGGCTTGCGCGAACGACATCGGCGGTTGAGACCGTCTTCGGGCCCGGGTTGGTTCCTGCGGTCACGTCAGCCACGTGGAGACCTCATTCGTAGGCTTCGCGGTACTTGCGCACGATGCGCAGGGCGAAGACGTTAATGACGAGCGTCACGACGAAGAGCATCATGCCAAGAGCGAAAGCGGCAAGCGTCTTGGGGTTGTCGAATGACGTGTCGCCAATCAAGAGCGTCACGATCTGAACCGTGACCGTCGTCACGCTGTCCAGCGGGTTGACCGTGAGCGACGCAATCAGGCCTGCTGCCATGACAACGATCATGGTCTCTCCGATCGCGCGGCTGATCGCGAGGAGGATCCCGCCGACGATTCCGGGAATCGCCGCAGGAAAAAGCACGTTCAATACGGTTTCCGCCCGGGTCGCGCCGAGGGCAAGCGCTCCGTCGCGCAAGGACTTCGGCACCGCCGAAAGGGCATCGTCGGTAAATGACGAGATGAAGGGAATGAGCATGATGCCCATTACGGTTCCAGCTGCAAGTGCCGTATTGGGCGATACTGGGATCCCCAGCGTGGCGCCGAAACTGCGTATCGCCGGCGCAACCACGAGGATGGCGAAGAAGCCGTAGACGACGGTCGGCACGCCAGCGAGGATCTCCAGCACCGGCTTTGCAACGGCGCGAAGACGGGAAGGCGCAAACTCGTTGAGATAGATCGCCGACAAGAGGCCGACCGGAACGGCAAGAAACAACGCGACGACGGTGATGACCAACGTGCCGAGGAAGACCGGGATCCAGCCGAACGCCCCTTCGGCTGCGATCTGGTCCTCGCGCAGCGGTATTTGCGGCTCCCAGTTCAGGCCAAAGAAGAACTCCATGATCGGCACCCGCTCGAAGAACCGGATCGATTCGAAGAGGAGGGCGGCAATGATGCCGAGTGTCGTGAAAATCGCGATGGTCGAGCAGAAGAGCATAAGGCCCGACGTGATGCGCTCGACTCCGTGCCGTGCACGGAATTCGGCAGCGACGCGGGAGCGGGAGAATCCCACGATTCCGAGCGAAGCGACAATGACTGTCCCAAGCAGCACCCAACCAGAAATGGCGTGCATCCGGACGTATCGATCTGCCGCATCGACCTTCCAGGCCTCCGGATCGCCAAAGATCCGCCCGCGCGAGATGGACTTTATCTCTGCGAGGATGAGCTGACGGCCGCCAGTATCGAGGCTGTCGAGACTGCCTGCCGGCAGGCCCGACATCGTGAAGCGATCGATCAGCGGTCCCTGAAGCATGAGCCAAGTCACGATGAGGGTGACAACGGGCACCATCGTGGAAAGAAGGGAATAGAGTCCGTGGTAGGCCGGAACGGAGTGCAGCCTTGTGCCGTTCGCCCGCAGTCTCGTCGCGGCGTGCCTGTTCAGCGAATAACCAAGGACACTGACGCAAAGAAGCGCCACGAAAGCGAAGGTTGTCACCTGCCCCTCAGGCTCAAAAAGGCGGGCTGCCCGACGCTACTGTCGGACAGCCCCTGATTTCCCGTGAGCCTGAGCCTTACGACTTGGGCTCCATGTTCGTCCCGTTCAGAACCGCGTCCTGCAGCTTCATCAGGAGATCGTCAGCCAGCGACACCAGCCCGCGTTCGGAGAGATAGCCTCCCTGCTCGAGCGCGTCGTTCGACATGTACTCTTCTAGGAACTCGTTGAGGTTGGGAATGACGCCACGGTGCGCGTTCTTGACGTAGAAGAAGAGCGGGCGCGATACCGGATAGGACTTGTCGGCGATCGTGCTGGAGTTCGGCTCCACGCCTTCGATCGACACCGCTTTCAGCCTGTCGAGATTCTCGAACAGGAACGAGTATCCGAAGATACCCACAGCATTCGGGTCGGCTTCAAGGCGCTGCACGATCAGGTTGTCGTTCTCGCCCGCTTCCACGAAAGGTCCGTCTGTGCGCATGCGTGAGCAATTCTCTTCGACCCAATCGCCATCGAAGCCGCCGTTCTTGACGTACCCGAGCTCTTCGCAGCCCGCGTGCATCGCAAGTTCAACGAATGCATCACGGGTGCCTGAGGTCGGCGGCGGACCGTAAGCGAGGATCTCGACGGCTGGCAGGCCCGGGTTGACCTGATCCCAGGTCGTGTAGGGGTTGTCGACCCATTTGCCGTCGACAGGTACCTGGGCGGCAAGAGCCTGATAGACTTCGCTGAGCTTCAGGTCCCAGGCAAAGTCGTTTGTACGCGAGATGGCGATGGAGAGGCCGTCGAAGCCAATCAGGGCTTCGGTAATGT
>VYCX01000277.1 GCA_009843725.1 Boseongicola sp. SB0675_bin_26 | reverse complement strand
CAACCCCCTCAGGCACAAGATGTGGGACCACCTGTGCTAAGGGGATAAGCCTTTTACAAGTTTTGTATACGCGAACCAACTGGTGCGACTTTGCGATTCAACGGCGCCTCCGGGCAGCGGAGAGAATCGAAATCTTGGTGCCAAACGCTGTACCTCTTCAATTTATCGAACGTTTGTGGTAGATGGCCAGCCGCCCTGTGTTTCTGCCATCCTACCATGGAAAGGCCCTTGTTGAAGAGCGCTCCTTTGACTTTTCTTGGGCTTCCGGTTTCTCTGAGGTCCAAAAGAAAAAGAACATCATGTCGCTACACAAAAAGGCAATGCGAAATGGCATTCAACGAATTTTGGAAATATCGTCTAAATCAGAGGAGGAGCTAGGAAAGCGACTGAGTGCGTTTAGCCTCAAGATAGAGATTGGAGCTGACGAGCTCCCGTTAGAGAGCGTCTATCAGGGCTCTAAGGTTTTTGAAAGCGGCGGACCATATCCAGAAATTTTTGACTTCGTGCCTCGCGATGCGAAGCGGTTCATACGCGAGAACAGCAAAGGCATGATCACTGGATTTCGACTGCAAGGTGAGAACTATCCTCTGTCGCCAAAGAACGCGTTTTACGACTGGCTCTATATCAGAGCGCTGGAGCGACATTCCAGCTGGATTACGGAAAAGGTACACTATGATGCCTTCACAGATATTGAGTTCAATCCGACGAAACAAGTCAACTGCCAAGCACGTGCCTTTGCGGAATTTCTCAGTTTGAACGCTAGAGGCGCACTTCAAGCAGCAGCGTCAGACTTTGAATATCTTGCGTCAATGCTGTCTCCCATTTGACTACAAGGAGAAATGGCCCAACGTTATTCGAATGACCAAAGTTTGCCGATCGGTAGTGCATTTGCGTTTGAAACCCTGTAGTCTTGCCGCGAGTGCGGAGAGGACGATGGCAACGAAACTGCAGGAACGGGCGACCGCCTTCATGGACGCCAATCCGGTGTTCAGGCGGGACGAGTTCGCCACAGCCATGGACCTGCCCGGGGACTCGGCGCCCGTCGGTCGCCTGCTCCGGAAGCACGTCGCGTCGGAACGGCTCACGCGGCTCCGCCGCGGCGTGTACGCGTCGCTTCCGAACCGCAGCGCGCCGGGGCGGATGTCGTTGCCGGACTACGTCCTCGCGAGCAGGTACCGCCCTGACGGCGTGCTGGGATATCACACCGGTCTCAGGCTGTTCGGCATGCAGTATTCGGTGTTCATTTCCGAAGTGCAGGTGATTAGCAACGGTCCCGCCGGCTTCGCGAAGACCCCGTTCGGGCGCTGCAGGTTCGTCAAGCCTCACCGTGCGCTGGTGGACGCCGGGAAGACGGACTTCCTGACCGTCCGGAAGGAGCCGGCGGGAATTCCCGTCAGGGTCACGGCGTTTGAACGCACGCTCGTTGACGTCCTGCACCGCCCGGGCCGTTCCTGCGGAAGGGACGAGGTCATCGACGCGCTTGCAACGGCGCCGTACATCCTCAGGAGCTTCGATCCCGGCAAGGTGGCCGACTACGTGGAGCTTCTCGGCATCCGCTCGCTGGCAGGCGTGGTCGGCTGGTGGCTGGAGAGCTGGCGATCGGAACTGGACGTGCCGGAACCGGTGCTGGACCGGCTGCGGGCGATGCTTCCGGACTGGAACTCGTACTGGCTTCGCGCGCGTCCCGGCAGGGCGACGCTTGTCCGCCCCTGGCGCGTGTACGTTCCGACCGACGACGTCGATCCCACCTGCCAGGGATTCCCTCCGCATGAGTGGCCGCGCCGGCAGTGGCAATGAAGCTGTCGGCGGAAGAGGTCTTCTGGATTGCTGACGAGCGCGGCTTTTCCAGGGAGCCGGTCGAGCGGATGATCCGGCTTTACGACGTCCTGGAGAGCTTCGCCGGCGACGAGCTCATGGGCCCCCGCATGGCGCTTGTCGGCGGGACGGCGCTGAACGCGTTTCACGCGGACCTGCCCCGGCTGTCCCTCGACATCGACATCCACTACATGGGCCGGGGTGGCAGCGTCCGCATCGAGGAGGAGAGGCCCGCGTTCGAGAACCAGGCGCTCCGCATCACGGAGGGCAAGGGATATTCCTTGATCCAGAATCCCAGGTCGGGCACCAGCGGCAGGTGGGTGTTCGGCTACGAGGACTTGCAGGGCGTCGATGCGCAGCTCCACGTTGACGTCAACTACGCCCAGCAGCCCCCGTTCTTCGGGATCGACACGCTGACCTCCGCGCCGCTCGGGGAGCGTCGTGCAAGGGAGATTCCGGTCGTCGAAAGGAGCGAGGTCGTGGGTGGCAAGCTGTCGGCCCTGTTGTCCCGGGAGAAGGCGCGCGACCTCTTCGACGCGCGAACCATCGCCGGCATGCCCGACTTTGACTGGCCGCGGGTCAGGGTCGCGGCGCTGGCGCTCGGCGCCGCGGACAGGCGCCTGGACTGGCGGGAGCTCTCCCCGTCCAGCATCAACGGCAACATCGAGGACATCCAGGGAAGCTTGGAGCCATGCCTGCCCGCGGGACACCTGGATTCCTTCGGAGGCCGACAGGCTTGGCTCGACGACACCATCAGCACGTGCCGCAATGCGCTGGCGCCGATGTTTCAGCTCACAGACCGCGAGAAAGCGTTCCTTGGCGCCGTTCTCGATGACGGAGTCGCAGACGCGCGCCACCTGGACGTCGACGAGGAAACCCGACGGCGGATAGAGCGGCGTCCGACGCTCCAGATGAGGGCGCGAATCGTTCGCGAAGCGCAGGACCGGTCGCGGGTGGCCGAGGAACGGGCACGCCAGCGTCCCGACACGGCGCTCCGGCTGGCCTGCGCACTAACGGAAAGGATCGCCCCCGAAGGGCAGTCCCATTGGGGCAACCTCCTGGAAGGCATCGAGAAACTCCTTGTCGCGTCGGATCGCCGGCAGGACGTTTCCGAGCACGCGGTCTTGCAATGCGCGAAGGGAATCGCGCGAAAGCGCGCGGAGGCGGACCTGCGTGTCAAGGCCACGAAGAAGGCGGGCGGAGAGCTGATTCACGAGCTCGAGGCCCGGTTCGAGGGGAAGCCGTCCCTGCCCATCAAGGAGCAGAAGGCCTACGATGCGGCCGTCCGCGAGGGCATGGAGCACCTTTCAGGAGAGGACATCCGGCCGGACGGGCTGGAACTGGCGGCGGCAAGGCTGCTGGTGACTTCCGAGGGCACGCTCCGCGCGGGCTTCACGCAAGACGTGGCCGGATCGCTCGAATACGGCACGGTCCCTGAAGCCGAGAAGATCCGGTCCGAGCGGGCGGCCCTGCCGGCCGAACTGGCCAAGGGTACAGACGGGCTCAAGGACTTCGAGAAGGAGGAGCTGCTGCAGCGCCTCTACCGGAATTTCACCGTCAGCGAGCTAAGGGAACTCTCTCTCGGCAAGGGACCCTCCAAGGACCCCCCGCAGGACCAGGCCGCCCAGACCCGGGCGGCCGAAACCCTCAAGTCGCTGATGTCCGAAAGCGTTCCCGGGCCAGCGCCATGGAACAAGCTGCACGCGGCCTTGGCAAGATCGCGTGGAATCGAGCGGATGACAGCCGACTCCTCGATCGCCACCCCAGAAGTTTCCTGACGAACTCGGCGTCGAGACCGGGAGAATCTGAAATCCTTTGGGACCTTTGGGATCATCGAGTAGAGCGATCATGAACGAAGAAAAATTGCACTGAATTTCAAAAAGTGGGACTGACAGACCTATGAGAAGCCATTGGCTGCCGTATGTGGAGTTGATTGTCACGATAATTCTTGGAGCAATCACCGTATACATTGCCTGCACAGCAACAATGATCAGCGACATCACATTGAAGTCCATCAGGAATATCGAAGCGGCTTCAGTATTCGAAATTATTGTAGATCAGTACACGAGTGTGCTGACAGGTGTTCCGTCAGACGGGGGATGGAAAGATCCCAATTTGATCAAACGCTGCAAGGGTGATCTGCAAAGGATCGCAGAAGAGCTAAGCTATTATGAGACCTTTGGACTGGCGAAGGACCTTCTTGGAGAAGTGAAGAAGAGCATTGACACAAACGTCTGTGGAACCGTGGAACCCATGGCTCAGCAACCGGAACCAGGGGGTGTGGGTCAGGGGGCTTATCCAGAGATAATCGATGAGCGCATCTGCCTGAATGACCATTGCACTCGTTGGATCATTCCCTGAGTTTCAAGCGTCGTTGGCAATTCCAGGATACTGCCGGGCAGTGTTGTGGCCATGCCTTGCATGTCGATCGGGCGTCGTTTCCGAGCACGTCCCTCTGCAGCGCCCTTTGACTGTCCCGGGTCGAACCTGTTCGAGGAAATCTGCGCCCCGCCTTGCAGAACAATGTCTGCGCAAATAGGATGAACCGTGCAGATGGAGGAAAGGCCTTGGCCGACACGACAGAATCAGCTCGGCATGGCTTCACGCCGGAGCAGATGGACTGGATCGAGAAGCGGCTCGAAGCGCACGCGAACCGCTCCGGCAATGATCGCAGCGGTGAGCTGTCCATGTTCAAGTGGGCGATCGGCGGCCTTTTCGTGCTGGGGCTTGCCACCGCAGGCTACCTTGCCACGGAGATCCAATCCGTCGAGACCGGGATCCGAGCAGAGATCGCCGTCAACCGGGAGGGGATCGCCGAAAACCGTGCCGCCATTGCCGATCTCGCGAAGGGCTTGGCGCGCATAGAGGCCATCCTTGAGGAGCGACTGCCAAGGGACAGGTGAACCCGCAAGGGCGATTTGCCAGCCGTGGTGATTCGGGCCGTGGTGCCGACAACGATCTTGATGCAAGGGGGCAGGGAGGTCACAAGTCATGCCTGATCCAGCACGTCCTTGAGCAACGCCTTGTGCCGCTCCACGCGCTGGCCCTGCTCGAGGAAGCGCGCGAGCTCGTCAGCGACGAGCTCCCGAAGCCTCTTCAGCCCTTCGCGCCGTGCGAGCACCCAGGCGCCGAGCAGGATCAGCCGGTGAGTGCGTTCGCGTCTGGCCTTCTTCGTGTTCGCCGGCGGGGCGACGAGCCCCTTGAACTCGGGATCCGCAAGAAACCCCGACAGCGCCTCGACGTTCCGCGCGCCCACCTCCGGGCTCCGGTGCGACAGCAACCACTCCCGGATGTCCGGGACGAGCTCGCCATGCACGTCAGGCTTGTGCCGGCACTGTGCGACCACGAACCCCCCGAGGATGGCCTTGCGCCGGGCGTCCCTCGCGCGGCGGCCGGCGTACTGCGCCTCGCGTCGCGCTTCGAGACGGGCAAGGGTCGAGGGTCGCCGCGGTTCGGCCAGGAACACCTTCGCGAACAATTCGGCGAACTCGCCGTTGGTCCACCGGAACCGAAAATAGCCGACCCTGTGCAGCCGCCGCAGCGCGAGCCGTTCCTCCCTATCCCGCACGCGCGCGATCTCGGCGTCCAGCGCGTCGAGGCTCTCCTGGTCGCCGAGGACGCCGGCAGGATCGAGCGTCGCGGGCTCAGTCGCCATCGCGCCGACCCCACGTCCAGACGAGCGGCCGCCACCATCCCCGAATTTCGTCGAGGCGTACCGGACCCAGCACCCGGCTGTCGAGCGCCCGCGGCGCATCGCCCTCGACGATCACCGAATCCCCGCGCCTCTCACGCACGCGCTTCAGGATCCTTGCCCCGTCCGGATCGTCCGGCGAGCACAGGTGCCGGTACCACTCGGTCCCTCCGTGCCGCTTGCCGAGGCAGAAAGTGACGTAGGTCGCCCTGTCCGGACCGGCCCTGAGATAGATGCCCTGCGGCACAGAAGTCGTGACGTTTCCCAGGATCAGTCCGGCCGAGGCCGCAAGACCGATCGCCGAGAACAGCACGACGGCGACCACGGCCGTGAACATCACCGCGCATCTTGTCACGTTTCGTCGTCCCGCTGGTCCTCGACCAGCCATGGCGGGGCGCCGGGCGGTCGCCCCACGACGGCCGCGGAGAAACGCCGAAGCGCCCACCTGACCAGGCTTTCCCTGCGACGCCGGCGCCGCTCCGCGTGAAGGATGTAGCGATCCGGCGGCCGGGTCGTGTACCACGCGATCCAGTCCATGAGGTGCACTCGCGTCCCGTCCTCGCGGGTCTCTCTCACGTGGGGCAGGATCTCCCCTGTCCAGGGCCGCAGGTTGGACGGAACGCCCGACTCCGACCGGCTTTTCGGCCGCTCCCGAAAAATCGACCCTCTGAGACGGCCGAGGAGCCGCCTCAGGCGGTTTTTCCGTGTCCTGGTCCCCGCGCTCGCGGCGGCCTCTTCCCGGGCGTCCGAGAGCCTCCTGAAGGCTTCCCCCTCGGAATCCTCGCTTTCCGACGCGAAACCGGACGGGTTCCGCCGCTTTTCCCGGTCTCCGGTCACTTTTCCCGCATCCACCTCAGAATCCTCGGACGCGGCCTTCGACCCGCCAGTCGCTTCAGAAAGGCCGCCGCCTTCCGCGTCAGGGCGCTGCCCCGCCGGACCGTCCGCCGCCGCTTCACGGCCCGTGTCCCGGCTCTTCGCCGCCCGTCTCTCCTCTTCCGCCTGGCACCATCGCGTTCCTGCCCATCCTCTTGATCTCGGCTTCCGTGTCCGCCAGTCCGCGGTTCAGGGTCCGTGCGATCTCTTCCGCCGGAACGCCGTCCTGGAGCATCAGGAGTGCCCTGCGGCTCTCCTCGGCCGACCAGTCATCGGCGCCCTTGTCCCCGGGCACCACGTCCTCCGCGTTGCCGCTCTCCGGAAGAGCTCCCGTCGGGCTGTCCTCTTCCGTCAGGACTGTGCGCGCGGTTTCGCCGCCGGTGGCCGAGCCTCCCCCCGCCTCGCTGCCAGGTGACGCGCCAAGCGCGGTTTCGCTCTCGCTGCTCGAGGCGTCCCGCTCCGCGTCCGGATCCGGCGCTTCGCCGCCAGGCTGCCTGGAAGCCACCGCTTCAGCCGCGGTTTCGCCCCCAGCGGGTGCCCGCCTGCCGGACTCGGGATCGTCGCCGTCAGCGTCCGTCCCCGTTTCCGCGTCTCCGGCTCCGTCGTCCGCATCTTCCGACGCCGACGCATTCGTTCCGGCCCTGGCCGCGACCGGTTCCGCCTCGGGAGCCGGCGCTGGGGCCTCCGTTGCAAGCGAACTGTCCGCTGCGGCCGCAGCAACCACGGCGTCCGCGCGCTCGTCGGTCGATTTCTCGGCTGCGTCCGCCTCTTCCAGGTGCTCGTTCCCGGTTTCCGGCGAGTGCTGCGGCCCAGCTTCTTCGGCCGCGGCGCCGCCCTTGGCCTCCTGTGCGGTGTCCCTTCCGCTCCTGGCGGCCCTCTCCGTATCGGGGTCTCCGGGTCCGACGCCTGCGCCTTCCGAAACCGGCGCCGTGGCCCCGGTCTTGTCGGTGTCCGTTTCCGCCTCGGGCTTCGGGGCAGGGGCCTCGGTTGCAAGCGGGCCATCCCCTGCGGCTGCCGGCTCCGTCGTCTCCGCGCCTCGATCCGTCGCTCTGTCGGCGCCATCGGCCGCCTCCGGACGCCCGTTCGCGGCGCGGGCCTCTTCCTCCCGCCGCGGATTGTCTTCACCTTTCCCGGACTCCGGTTTCGCCTCTGCAGGTCCCGGCGCTGGGCCGTCGCTCTTGCCCGCACCGCTTTGGGCAGGCACAGCATTCCTGTCGTCCTGCGACCGCGATCCCGCCGTTTCCGTGCTTCGGGCCTCAGGAAGCGGCTCCGGATCCCCGGCGCTCCTTGCTGTTCCAAGCGCCTCGGACTCCGTCTGCGACCAGCCGTTCCCGTCTTCATCGTCCAGTGCGAACGGAGCCACGAAGTCCTCCTCGATCCGGACATCGCCCGGATCGATTTCGCGGGGCGTTTCCGGGGCCTCCGACGCGAAACGCGGGCGCGTTGCCCTCGCCTGCTCCGAGAGTGGCTGCCTGCCACCGTCTGGCCGCGCGCCTTCAGGCTGCCTGCCTTCGTCGTGCTCGGGCGCCTCGGCCTTTCCCTCCAGGCGCTTCGTCAGCGACTTCCGCATGCCGGTGACCGCAAGCTCATCCCTTATCTCGTCCGTGCTCCGGACCCGGCCCTTCATGCCCTTGCGCGCGAACCACATCGCCTTGCTGGCCAGGATCGGTTTCTCGCCGGGCACCTTGATGATCGAGGCGTGCCGAGGAAGCTGGCTGAGAGCAGTCGGGCTCATGAGCGGCACGTCGCGCAACTGCTCCTGCTCGGACATGCTGACCTGCCCCGCCATCGGCGACATGACCTGGTTCGAAGAGGACGTGCTCTTCGTCGCCACGCGGATCGTGCGGGTCCCGATCATCGCCGAGATCTCGCTGGCGCTGGTCTGGCTCGACACTGGCCCCATGATGACCGCCGAACACCCGTCCTTCCACGAGGTCATGCCTGCCCGGCCCCAGAGCTTCTCGATCTCGCCCGGCGTCTGGTAGAACATCATCAGGTGAAGTCCGAGGGATCGCCCCCGGTCGCGGATGTTTTCCAGGATGTCCATCGCCCCAAGCTTCGCCGCCTCGTCGATCAGGAACAGCCTCCGCGCGCGCGGATCCTCGTTCACCTCGACGAACTGGGCTGCCGTCAGCATGCTCCCGAGCATCACGCGCAGCATCGCCGCGAAGTCCTCGCTGACGTTCTGGGGGATGTTCAGGAATATGTCGCAGCCGGGATCGATGACCTGGCTCGCCACCTTGCTCCCTTCCTTCATCGTGATGTAGCGCGCCACGTCCGGCATCTCGGCGAAAAGGAGCTGGTTGGTGATCTCCGTCGTGACCGAGGCGTAGAACTTGGGGTCCATGCCCTTCAGCCCCTTGAGACGGTTCTGCACGAACGGCAGCTTGATCTTCTCAAGCTTCCTGGCGACCGTGCTGTGGACCCCGTCCGGGGAGCGGGCCAGGACCTTCGCGACGTCCTGGAGGATGTTCTCCGATCCCGTCTCCGCGTAGTAGGCGAGGAGAGCGCTGAACAGGTTGTTCGCGGCTGCCTTGAAATACGCCGCGTTCTCGATCCCGCTGTACCCCTGCGGAATCACCATCTTGGCCATCCGCTGGTAGGCGCTGGGATGCTCGACGGCCACCGCGGCTATCAGGCGTGCGGGATCGAACCCGTTGTCCGCGTCGATCACGACCGGCTCGAAGCCCATCGCCTTCCGCGCCCGCCAGGTTCGCGCGTAAAGCTCGCACTTCGGATCGAACACGACGAGAGGCCCTTGGCGGTAGGTCAGGATGTTCGGGATCACGAGGCCGGTGCTCTTGAAGCCGGAGGCCTGCGACGTCACGAGAACGTGGCCGTTGCCGTCCTCCGGACTCAACGTGATCAGCTGTCCGTGCCCCTGCCGTCCCCAGCTTCGGCGATCGCCCGGTGCGAAGCGCGGGCTGTCTTTCACCGGATCCGTCAGCTCGCCGAGGACGATGCCGCCCTTGGCGCTGAAACGCTTCACGACCTCGCCACGGCTCGCCCAGGTCGCGCTCGGCAGCGCCGCGTCAGTCTCGTTGGCCGCGACCGCGCCCGGGCCGAGCCGCTCGACTCCCTTCGCGGCCCCGAAAAAGAGCTTGAGGCAGGCCACGAGCGTCACCGTCGTCATGCCGACGAACGCCCCGAAGGAGTTGAAGGCGAAGGCACTTGCCGCTTCCCAGTGCAGGAATATCGTCCGCCCCCAGTCCCAGGCGTGGCCGAAGATCCAGAGCGGCTGCCACTTGCCGCCCGACGACCACGGGAACGCGTAATAGATCGCGAGACCCGGCAGCCAGGCGAGCCACCAAGCGGCTCCGCGGAATCCGGAATAGGCCGCGCCCGCATGCGCTGTGGCGGCGGGCAGGACGCAGAGAAGGGCGAAGGCGATGTGGTAGTGCTCAGGTCCGATCCTGCCGGTTGCATAGAGCCAATGCAGCACCGGCAGACCGGCCGCGACCATCAGGGCGACGAAGGCGCACGCGGCGGCGACCGCGAGCACGTGCTTCAGGGCGGAGGAGGCGTTGCCCGGCACCAGCCGCCCGAGGTCCGGCGTCCTCATCCTTCCGGCACTCCCTGCGCGCGCACCAGGAGCGTGCGGCCCGTCTCGGCATGGGCGACGCCGCGCTTGAACAAGGCCGCCATCGCGCCGGCCGCCTTCCGGCGCAAGACGTGCACGGGCAGGGAGCCGAACGCCCCGTCGTTCGAGATCACGACGACGTCTCTCACCCGTCCCTCCGACGAAAGCCGCACCCAGGCCCAGGGCAGGAATCCTTCCAGGCAGACCAGGAAGCCGGACCCGGCCCCGCCGCCGTACGCGCCGGGCATCGGGAACCAGGTCCCGGTCACGCCGGGAATGCCGAGCCAGGCGCGCGCCGCGATGTCGGGAGCGGCCCCGGGCGCGCAGGTCTCCCGGTCGAGCCGCCAGACCGCTCCGCGGTTCGTCCCGTCTAGGGATTCCGTGACACCGACGAAGAGCGTCACGTCCCTCTCCGAAGCTATGCGGCACCAGGCGGCCCGCGCGGACCAGTCGTCCTCCCGGAACACGGCCTCGCCCAGGATCGCCGCACCGCCTTCGGGAAGGATCTCGCGGATCGCCAGCCGGCGCCCGGTCTCCGTCGCGGCCACGGGCTCCGGCACCTCGGCCCATCGTGACGCCGGCAGCCGGCCCGGCGTCCATTCGACGGCGTTGACGGCAACCAGCACCGCGAGGACCGCGACGAGCGCCTGACCACGATAACCCGGCAGAAGCTCGACCCAGGCCAGGGCGAGAACGACGATGCAAAGCGCCCCGACTCCGTAGCCGGGCAGCACGTCGGCAAGCGCGACGAGTGGCGAGGCCGGAAACCACGGGACCAGCGTCAGGGCAAACGTCGCGAACGAAATGCCGATCACGCCGGCAAGGGCGGCAAGCGCCAGCACGGCGGCGGCCGCGCCCGGCCACACGAGCTCCGGTGCGTGCCCGATGCCAGTCAGGCCGATCGCGGAAACGACCGCTGGCACCGCCAGCCATCCGGCCATCGCCGCGATCCGGACACGACGCGTGCGCACCCAGATGCCGGCGAGAAGCGGCAGGCCCGAGATCCAGAACGGGACGGCCTCGATGAAGAAGGCCGGCACCGCGAGGGCAGGGCCGGCGAGGGCGACCAGGGCCGCGAAGGCGCCGGTGCGGATCAACGCGCGGTCCTTACCATGCGGGACGGCGCCCGCCTCGTTGCTTGACTGCATTTCGTTTCCTTTCCCTGGACCGGGTCGCAACGTCCCGGCAGATTGGCTCTGGTCCGGACGTGACGCCCCCGTCCGGAGTCGCGCCGGGCAGGAACAATTTCCCGATTCCACGCGGGATCCAGGCGACGGCGGCGCGGATCGCGGCGGGCTACCCCGAAAGCGGGCCGCAGATCCGGGAAACCGTTCCGCGAAATGGCGGTCTCAAGAAAATCGTTCCGCGTCATGTCTCGCATTCCTCCATGTCGGCGGCGCTCACCGGCCGCGCCGCCTCGATGGCGGTCCGCACCGCGTCGTCGCCCGCGCGCTTCAGCGTGTCGTTAAGGTCGTCGCCGCTGCCGTCGGGCTCCGGCGCCTCCGCGATGAGGAGATCCACGCCGCGCGACCGCTGGACGAACACCGCGCGTCGGAAGCCCAGCCCCGCCTGGCTGTCCCGGCCGTCCCGGTCCGGTGCGAGGATCACCGGGCGATCCCCGGGCAGGGGGGCGGTCCTGAAATTCGAGACCCCGAACACCGCCCAGCTTTCCAGTCCCGTCGCCTGCCGGATCGAGAGCGCGGTCTCCGGCCCCTCGGCCACCGCCAGCGGCTCCTCTTCCATGCCTTTCCGCGCCGGGAACCGCGCCGGGAAGCCGCCGACCCGCGCGAAGGTCGGCTTGTTCTCCTTCACGCGCGCCGGGCGGCCCGTGGGCGTCACCAGGATGCGCTGGCCGCCCCTGGGCCATCCATTCTCGTCGAGCGCCCAGACCAGCAGCGCGCCGCGCCGTCGATGCAGGACGGGCAGTGCCGGCATCCCCGGAAGCCAGCCAAGGCCGGTCTCCGGAAGGTCCGTCACGCCGCGCCGGGCGAGATAGGCGGCCGCCGGCGTTCCTGCGGCGGGACGGAGCCCGTCAATGACCGCGACGACGCGCTGCGCGTCCCAGTCGCGTTGGTCTCGCTTCGGCTTCTCCGGCTTCCTTTCCGGACGCGGGGCAGGCTTCGGGAAACCGCGCCATCCGTCCAGACCGGTCGCGAGGCCGGTCATCCGGCCGGCTTCCTCGATGACGTTCGGGAAATCGTCCCGCGCCTTCAGGACGCCGCAACGCGTGATCCCCACGAGATCGAACAGGTCTCCGCCCTCGTCCGACGAGAAGTCCTTCCACAGGCCGCGCTCGTCGCCCTGCATTTTCATGGAAATCTTGCCCTTCGGGTCTCGCCACTCGTGAACGCTGCGCCTCCCGGGCTCCCCGAAGGCGGCGCGGAACAGTTCCTCCGCATGCGCCTTGAGCGCCGCCCTGACCTGGTCGACGTCGAGGCCTGCTCCGGGGCGGCGATCCTTCCTAGTCGACGGCATACGGATCGAAGCTCCAGTCGCGGACCGAGGGCGTGAGCGTCCCGGCCGCCGACGCCTCGCGCAGCGCCGAGTTGATCCGGCGCAGCCGGACGGCGCCGAAGGCAAGGACCGCCTCGTCGGAGACGGCAGGCGGGCCGTCCCGCGCCACGCCATCCGGCAGGTTCACGGGCTCCCCGGCGAGGACCGCCAGCACGGTCTCCGGGTCCGTCAGCGCCCTGTTGCCGGCAACGCCCCGATAGGCGGACCGGCCTCTTCGCGGGCCTGTAGCGAGCGGCAGCCCGGCCCAGATGCCGGCCAGGCAGTCGGCGAAACGCGGATGCCGCGACGGCGGCCCCGGATCGCCGCATTCTGCGACGAGCAGCGCCGCAAGGCGGTCCTGCATCAACTCGTCGAACAGCGCGTCCCGGTCGATGCCGTGCGTCCGGACCAGGCGCTCCAGCGTCGCGCGGATCACCTGGTAGCC
>VYCX01000270.1 GCA_009843725.1 Boseongicola sp. SB0675_bin_26 | reverse complement strand
CCCTCTTTCCAGGTTGAAAACCTGGCGTCCTAACCGATAGACGAACGGGCCAGCGCCGCTGCTAATTAGGCAATGTCGCTCACAAGGGCAAGGGGCTTCTTCCAAGGTCAGCACCGCACGCATGCCATTCGTGAACATGCGGGCGCGACACGCAATGGCACCCGCTCCGCAACATCAACTTGTCATCCGGGTTTGCCGGTCGGCGGAATGCTGTCAGGCGTGTGCCGTGGCAGCGTCCTGGAGCCGGAGCTGCACGGCTTGCCGGCCGCCCCAATGATTGACCTCGACATGACCGGCCAGATGAAAGCGCTGTCCCTTTTGTCCAGCGAGCGCGGGACCCAGAGGTCCCGAGAATGCGTTGAATGCAATTGCGTCAAGGCGCGTGCCAAGCCCATCTCCGAACGAGAGCTTTAGATGGCCGTTCCCAACCTTTCGGGCGTAGTGGATTGCCGCGTCCGGAAACGCGAATCTCGGCGCTCGGGCATCTTGTCCAAACGGGCCTGCCCGTTCGATCTCCTGCATGAGTTCGATTGTCGCCGCCGCTGGCATGAGAGCCGAGTCAATTCGGAGTTCCCTCGCACTTTCGATGGCCGCAGCCTGACGGGCCACGTAATCCGTGAGACGATCCATCGCGTCGGCCAGCTTGTCCCGCTCAACCGTGAAGCCTGCGGCCATCTTGTGGCCGCCGCCCTTCACGAGCAGCCCTTCCGCTTGCAGACGCTGTATTGCATAGCCGAGATCGACGCCCCTGATCGAGCGGCCCGACCCCTTGCCGAACTGCCCGTCAAATCCGACCACGACCGCGGGTCGCCGCGTCGCCTCCTTCAGGCGTGCCGCGACGATCCCTACCACGCCGGGATGCCAGCTGTCGCCTGCCGCCCATATCAGCGGTCCGTCAAGTCCCCGCTCGTCGGCCTGGGCAAAGGCCGCTTCGCGCACCTGCATCTCGATCTGTCGGCGCTCGCGGTTCAAGTGATCAAGACTGTCTGCCAGCGCCCGGGCTTCATCGGGGTCGCGGGCAGACAGGCACCGCGCACCAAGATCGGCGCGCCCGACGCGCCCTCCCGCGTTGACGCACGGTCCCAGAATGTATCCGAGATGGTAGGCGCTCGGTGGAGCAGTCAACCTCGCCACGTCCGCGAGCGCCGCAAGTCCGGGTCTTCTGCGCGCCCTCATGACGTTCAGGCCTTGACGGACGATTGCCCTGTTCACGCCAAGCAACGGGACCACATCGGCAACGGTTGCCAGCGCCACGAGGTCCAGCATCTCCATGAGATTCGGCCCGTCGCGCCCGTCGTCCCGGAGTTGCCGATTTGCCTCGACAAGGACAATGAACGTGACCGCGGCGGCGCAGAGATGCGCGAAGTCACCGCTCTCGTCCTGTCGGCTAGGGTTCACGATCCCGAGCGCGCAGGGCAGGGTCTCGGCTGCGAGATGATGGTCAATGACCAGAACGTCCGTTTCCGGGACTGCGGAAATTGCCTCGAACGAATGAGTGCCGCAATCCACGCAAACGATGAGGTCATGGGATTCGGCGAGCCTGCGCATGGCGGACGGGTTGGGCCCGTAACCTTCGGCAATTCGATCGGGCACGTAGAGAGTCGCGTCGTGACCCTGCTGTCCGAGCCAGTCGAGGAGAAGCGCTGCAGATGCGCCGCCGTCCACGTCGTAGTCGGCAAAGACGGCAACCCGCTCCTTGTCGGCCAAGGCACGAACCAGCCGTGCCGCAACGATGTCGGCATCTCGGAACTTCCTTGGATCGGGAAGGAGGTCGCGGAGTCTTGGATCAAGGAATTGCCCTGCGCCTTCGGCTGAAATGCCCCGATCAGCGAGAATGCGGCAAAGGGCGGCGGGCAGCCCGGTCTCTTGCCCAAGCGCGTCTGCCATGCGGAGTGCATCACCGTCCGGACCGACCCATCGCCTGCCGGTCAGGGAATCCGCGACATTGAGAAAGGCTGGCTTTGGCAGGTCTATCGGATCGTCTCCGGACAAGGCATTCCTGGATCAGACGGGCTGGAAAGCGGATACCTGAGCGGGCCGGAAGGTGAAAGCCGTCTTCGGGCCCTGACCAGCGAATCGCGGAAGATCGACCCCTGCATCGCGTTTCACGCGGCCGCGGGCGCTTGACCGGGCCCTTGCATCGAAGCCGTCAATCTTCCAATGGGTGGCGATATGTCATCCGTCGCATGGAACCTGTCTTCGAGCGCATGAGAACCGTTTCCGCCGTCAGCCAGCCCGGCTCGCGCCTGATTCCCGGCAGCATCGAACCATCCGTGACGCCGGTTGCCGCGAAGATCACGTCGCCCTTCACCATTTCGTCCCTGGAGTACACCCGGTCGAGATCCTCGATGCCGGCCTTTCTGGCACGCTCTTTCTCTTCGTCATTCCGAAATCGCAACCGGCCAAGCATCTGCCCGCCCATGCATTTCAGCGCAGCGGCAGCCAGCACGCCTTCCGGTGCGCCGCCCGCACCCATGTACATGTCGATGCCCGTGTCCGGTTCTGCGCAATGTATCACGGCGGCAACGTCTCCGTCCGTGATCAGGCGCACGGCGGCTCCCGTGGTCCGGATGTCCGCGATCATGTCCTCATGCCGAGGACGCTCCAGTACGCAAACCGTGATGTCTTCGGTGGAACAGCCCCTCGCCGCGGCAATTGCAGCGACTCGTTCGGACGGACTCATGTCCATGCTGACGACGCCTTCCGGCAATCCTGGGCCGATCGCGAGCTTTTCCATGTAGGTGTCGGGGGCATGAAGCATGGTTCCGCGCGGACCCATCGCGATCACGGCCAGCGCGTTCGGCATGTCCTTGGCCGTGAGCGTCGTGCCCTCGAGCGGATCGAGCGCGATATCCACTTCGGGTCCAGAACCCGTGCCGACGCATTCGCCGATGTACAGCATGGGCGCCTCGTCACGCTCGCCTTCGCCAATGACGACAACGCCCTGGATCTCGAGCTGGTTGAGTTGCGTCCGCATCGCGTCCACAGCTGCCTGGTCCGCCGCCTTCTCGCTTCCGCGGCCGATCAGGCGGGCGGAGGCCAATGCAGCCGCCTCGCTCACGCGGGCCAGGCCCAAGGACAGCATCCTGTCATGAAATTCCGGCACCTCAGGCATCTGGATTTCCTTGCTGCAATCTTCATCTGCCTAGCGGGGCGCTGCCGCCTGGACAAGATCAATCGGTGCGGGTGCAGACGTTCGGCGTCTGGGCGCGCTGAGCTCCGCAATGAATGGACGGCCTGAACTTGACTTCACGCGCGAGCAACGGGCATTCGCCCTTTTTCGCGGCGCGGCGCTTCGCTATATTGCGGACGTTTGGCAGGAGGTGCCCGTGGCAAATGTGGTCGTGGTTGGCACTCAGTGGGGCGACGAGGGCAAAGGCAAGATCGTCGACTGGCTGAGTGAACGTGCAGATGTCATCTGCAGGTTTCAGGGCGGGCACAATGCCGGCCATACACTGGTTGTCGACGGTGAGGTCTACAAGCTTCATGCGCTGCCGTCCGGCGTTGTGAGGGGAGGAAAGCTCTCGGTCATCGGCAACGGAGTCGTACTTGATCCATGGCATCTGGTCGAGGAGATCGAAACTGTCCGCCAGCAGGGAATCGAGATCAGTCCCGACACGCTGATGATTGCGGAAAACGCACCCCTGATCCTGCCGCTTCACGGTGAACTCGACCGGGCGCGCGAACATCAGAACAGCATCGTCAAGATCGGAACGACCGGGCGCGGCATCGGTCCGGCGTACGAGGACAAGGTCGGAAGGCGCGTGGTGCGCGTGGCCGACCTGGGGGATGCGGGAACGCTGGAAAAGCGAGTGGACCGCCTGCTGGTTCATCACGATGCGCTGAGACGGGGTCTTGGGCTCGATCCGGTTGACCGCGATTCGCTGCTGTCCAGCCTGCACGAGATCGCTCCAAGGGTGCTGGAATACGCGGCGCCTGCCTGGAAGGTCCTGAACGATCGCAAGAGGCGCGGAGACAGAATCCTGTTCGAGGGAGCGCAGGGTGCGCTTCTCGACATCGATTTCGGGACATATCCCTTCGTGACCTCGTCAAACGTCATTGCCGGGCAGGCGGCGACGGGCACGGGAATCGGGCCCGGCTCGGTGGACTTCGTCCTGGGCATCGTCAAGGCATACACGACGCGGGTCGGCGAGGGCCCGTTTCCGTCCGAGCTACACGATGCTGACGGCCGGCGCCTTGGAGAGCGTGGCCATGAATTCGGGACCACGACGGGAAGGAAGCGTCGTTGCGGCTGGTTTGACGCGGTGCTTGTCCGGCAGACCTGCGCGACGTCCGGTGTTTCCGGCATTGCGTTGACGAAGCTGGACGTGCTGGACGGTTTCAAGGAGCTGAAGATCTGCACGGGCTACAAGCTTGGCGACGAATTCCTTGATCATCTTCCGACTGCCGCGGACAAGCAGGCGCGGGTGACACCCGTCTACGAGGTCGTGGAAGGATGGTCGGAATCGACGGCAGGTGCACGAAGCTGGACCGACCTGCCGGGATCGGCGGTAAAGTACGTGCGGCGGATCGAGGAACTGATAGAATGCCCCGTTGCGCTGCTGTCGACAAGCCCGGAGCGGGATGACACGATCCTTGTGACTGATCCCTTTGCGGACTGACGGAGAGGTGGAAATGGCTTTGTCGTGGAAGGCGCGGAGGCGGTGGTCCCTGGTGATCCTGCTTCTTGGGTTGCCGGTCTACATCGCTGTCGCGGCAAAGGCGGTGAGTGCCCTTGACCGACCGCCAGTCTGGGCTGAGCTCCTGATCTATCTGTCCCTGGGCATCCTGTGGGTTCTGCCATTTCGTGCCGTGTTCCGGGGCATTGGCAAGGCTGATCCGGGCATCAACGGGGATTCGGACCGCACAAGGTGAACAGAACATATGACTGCGGTCCCGGTCATTGCCGCACGGGCTGTGCCGGGACACTCCGCATCCGGTCCTGTCAACTGCGCAACGCGTGACGGCATTGCGTGCATTGCTCCATCCCGGATCGGAGTCGAACGGACTTGGGGGCCGCGTCAAAGCTTCGTTCGAGTCGGTCCCTTTCAGCGCGAGAGGGCGGCCAGTGCTTGCCGGAGGTTGATCGCGCCTTCATAGAGCGCGCGGCCCGAGATCGCCCCGGCAATGACACCCGTATCACGGAGTCGGATGAGGTCCTCCAGGGACGAGACACCCCCGCTTGCGATGATCGGCACTTGAGTTCTGCGGGCCAGCGCAGCGGTCGCACCGACATTGGGGCCATCCATGGCGCCGTCCCGGTCGATGTCTGTGTGAATTATGGCAGCGATCCCGGCATCTTCGTAGGCTTGGGCGAGTTCCGTGACTGTCATTTCGGTTGTCTCAGCCCAGCCGTGCGTCGCGACATGCCCGTCACGTGCGTCGAGGCCGACCGCAATCATGCCAGGAAACGCCCGCGCGGCTTCACGGACAAGATCAGGGCTCTCGGCGGCGACCGTGCCGAGCACGACCCTGGCGAGCCCCTTCTCAATCCAGTTTTCGATCGTTGCCATGTCGCGAATGCCGCCGCCCAGTTGGGCGGGGATGGAGACCGAGCGAAGAATGGATTCAACGGCGGACGCGTTGACAGGATGGCCGGCAAATGCACCGTTCAGGTCGACGAGATGGAGCCACTCGGCGCCAGCTGCCTCGAATGTCGCCGCTTGCGCACCTGGATCGTCGTTGAATGCCGTGGCTTCGCTCATGTCGCCCTTGAGCAGCCGGACGCAAAGGCCGTCTTTCAGGTCGATGGCAGGGTAAAGGATCATGAAAGTGCTCCAGTTTGGACGATTCCTCTTGCCCGGTGCAGTTAGGCGGGGCAAGCGACTTTGGCGCCATCGCTCCGCCATGGCCGCCATTCTGGCTGCTGAGACAGTCATGTCGGGATGGAACCGGGTCGCTGGCGCTGTGATGGTGCTGCCGGAGAGATTTGAACTCTCGACCTCTCCCTTACCAAGGGAGTGCTCTACCCCTGAGCTACGGCAGCGCCAGTCGACGAATGCGCGCGGGATAATGGCAATCGTTGTCCCACGCAAGCCTGATCTGGACGGTCATTTGCGGCTGGGATAAGCAGTCTGGATGGGCGGAAAGGCACCTTCCGGAAGCGAGCGCAGGCGGGTTCAAGCCCGAGCGGACCGCCTTAAGGCGGCGCTCAGGGCCAATCTGAAGAGGCGCAAGGCTCAGGCACGGGCACGGAAGGACAAGGTGAAGACCGAGGGGCAGGCAGAATAATGGATTCCATAGTCGTTACTGGAGGCGTCAGGCTCAACGGCCAGATTCCGATCGCGGGCGCAAAGAACTCGTGCCTGGCATTGATGCCGGCGACATTGCTGACAGAAGATCCCCTGGTCTTGATGAACGCACCGCGCCTGTCGGACATAGACGCGATGAGCCTTCTGCTGCGATCTCTGGGGGTGCATGTCCAGGCTTCCGAAGATGGCAAGGTCATCACCATGTCTTCCAGCGGCCCGGTTTCCACGAGGGCGGAGTATGACATCGTGCGGAAAATGCGCGCGTCGAACCTTGTGCTTGGCCCGCTTCTTGCGCGCGAGGGTCAGGCAACGGTTTCCTTGCCCGGGGGATGCGCCATCGGAGCGCGCCCGATGGATGTACACATCGCTGCGCTTGAGGCTCTGGGCGCAAGGATCGAGCTGAAGGAAGGATATCTGCACGCAACAGCACCAACGGGATTGAAGGGCGCGAAGCTGACGCTAAGGATTGCGAGCGTCGGCGCGACCGAAAATGTCCTGATGGCTGCTACGCTCGCCAAGGGCACGACGGTCATCGAGAACGCGGCCTGCGAGCCCGAGATCGTGGATCTCGCTGAATGCCTGACGGCGATGGGCGCGAGGATCGAGGGTGCTGGCACGTCGACCATCACCATTGAAGGCGCAAGCCGGCTTGGAGGCGCCAGGCACACGGTGATTGCCGACCGGATTGAGCTTGGGACCTACATGATGGCCCCTGCAGTCTGCGGTGGCGAGGTGGAGTGCCTCGGTGGGCGGATGGAGCTTGTCAGCACCGTCGCGGAAAGGCTTGAGGAGGCTGGGGTATCGGTCGAGGAAACGGGGCGCGGGATCAGGGTGGCACGCGGAAACGATCGCATCCGCCCGATCAACGTCAAGACCGCGCCGTATCCTGGGTTTCCGACCGACTTGCAGGCGCAGATGATGGCGCTGCTGTGCATCGCGGATGGCGTGAGCAGGCTCGAAGAGACAATCTTCGAAAACCGTTTCATGCATGCGCCGGAGTTGATGCGCATGGGCGCTGACATTGACGTGCGGGGCGGGACGGCGACGGTTACCGGAGTCGAACGCTTGAAAGGCGCTCCTGTCATGGCAACGGATCTTCGTGCTTCGGTGTCGCTGATCCTGGCGGGTCTTGGCGCTGAGGACGAGACTGTGGTCAACCGTGTCTACCACCTGGACCGGGGGTATGAGCACGTGGAGGAGAAGCTGGGTTCGGTGGGTGCGAAGATCGAGAGGATCCAGAATTGATGGCGAGCGCCGCGAGTGTCCAGGGAGGTTCGGAACGGCCGCTGAGGCTGCGTGCGGATGACGTCGAGGACCTGCAGATCGTCTCCGCGCTTGCCCAGGACGCGGTCCTGCCGGCCAGCGAGATGACCTGGGACCACAAGAGACGGCGATTTGCGTGCCTGATCAATCGTTTCCGCTGGGAAGCCGTGCAGGAGAGCGATCAACGCGACCTGCATCTCGAGCGTGTGCAGGCTGTTCTCGCGGTGGACGATGTGGTCGCTGTCAGGCGGCAGGCGCCGGCGCCGGAAGTTTCGCAGGACATCGTGCTGTCCTTGTTGATGCTCAGCTTCCAGCCTGACGGGGACGGGATGGGTCGCGTCGTGCTGACTTTTGCGGGTGACGCGGCTGTCGAAGTTGAGGTCGAGGCAATCAACGTCACGTTGCAGGATGTCACATGCACTTATGAGGCGCCCTCTCAACGAACGCCCGAGCACCCGGAGTGACATCGGACCCGGGCTGGAGCGCGCCGTTGCATGCAGCTATGAGTCGGCAAGAGGTCTTCAATGGCGCATTTTCTGAACACGACGGATCCGGAGTTCGAAAGCAGGTTTCGTGCGCTCCTCTCCTTGAAGCGCGAGGACGCGCCGGACGTGAATCAGGTGGTGGCAGGGATCATTGCCGACGTGCGTGCGCGTGGTGACGAGGCCTTGGTGGAACTCACCGCAAAGTATGATGATCTGGAGCTGGAGCCGGACGAATTCACCGTTTCCGAGGAGGAAGTCGAGACCGCGATTTCGGGGATTGGTTCGCACGAGCGCGAGGCGCTGCAGCTCGCTGCATCGCGCATCCGCGCGTATCACGAGCGGCAGCGACCGGAAGATGCGCTTTGGACCGACGAAGCCGGCGCAACGCTTGGCTGGCGCTGGTCGCCCGTGAAATCGGCGGGACTCTACGTGCCGGGCGGGCAGGCGAGCTATCCGTCGTCGGTCCTGATGAATGCCATCCCGGCGCAGGTCGCTGGTGTCGAGCGTCTGGTCATGACCGTGCCGGCGCCGCACGGAAAACTCAGCCCGCTGGTGCTCATGGCCGCAAGGCTGTCCGGCATCGATACGATCCACAGGCTCGGGGGCGCCCAGGCCGTTGCCGCCCTTGCCTATGGAACGGACACCGTCGTGCCCGTCGACAAGATCACCGGGCCCGGCAACGCTTACGTGGCTGCGGCAAAGCGGCAGGTCTTCGGGCAGGTCGGCATCGACATGATTGCAGGCCCGTCGGAGATCCTCGTCATCGCGGACAAGTCAAATGATCCGAACTGGATCGCGCTCGACCTGCTGAGCCAGGCGGAGCATGACGAAAGTGCGCAGGCCATCCTGATAACGACCGATCCAACGCTGGCCGAACTCGTGCTCGAATCAATCGCGGAGCATCTGAAGCTGCTCGACAGGCGGGACATCGCGGCCGCGAGCTGGGAGCGGAACGGTGCGGTCATTCTGGTGCAGGACCTGGGAGAGGCGGCTGCATTGGCAGACGACATTGCCCCGGAGCATCTGGAACTCTGCGTCAGCGACCCTGAGCCATTGATCTCGAACATAAGGCACGCCGGGGCAATCTTTCTCGGCGCGTGGACGCCCGAGGCGATCGGCGATTATGTCGGAGGTCCGAACCATGTCTTGCCGACCGCACGCACGGCACGTTTTTCCTCCGGCCTGTCGGTTCTCGACTTCATGAAACGCACGACGCTGGCGCAGATGACCCCCGAGGCACTTCGGGAGATCGGTCCTGCGGCGGTGACGCTCGCGGAAGGCGAGCGGCTTCAGGCGCATGGGTTGAGCGTCAGTTCCAGGCTGGACCGGTTGAACCGATAGTGCGGCAGGGTTGGCGGGCGGACGGGATTCCCGCTTGCCTGAAGGCTTGGTGGCGGACCATCGCCTGCCAGTTGCCGATCATACGGGACTCGCTGTTGCTGCACGAGGCGCTGCGACTGCCAAAGTGCCACGATGTCGCATGAAGGCCCGAACCGGTCGGCATGACCAGTTCACCTGGTGGCATGTCCCTGTGCGCATTCTGCCCGCCAGACTTGGCGCCGGCCGCTTGGTGCGATCGCCATGCTCGGGAGTGCCGAACACGGGTTCCGGTTGGTTTCCTATTGAAAAAGCCGGTGCTTCCCGTATCTCGGCCAACATGTCCCGGATCGTGCACATAGAGATTGACGACAGCGCGCTTCCGCCGCCGACGCCGGAGATCGAGCAGGAGCGTCGGGTCGCGATCTTCGATCTGCTGGAGGATAATTCGTTCACGCTCATGGCGTCGGACGCGCGAAAGGCGCCCACGGGACCCTATCGACTTCAGCTGGCCATCTATGACCGGCTTCTTGTCTTTGACGTTCGCACGGAATCGGGCAAGCCCGCTGTCGAATTCCGCCTCTCCCTGGGACCGTTTCGCCAGGTCGTGAAGGACTACTACCAGATCTGCGAGAGCTATTTCGATGCGGTCAAGCGGCTTCCTCCAGGCCAGATCGAGGCGATCGACATGGCGAGGCGAGGCATTCACAACGAAGGCGCGCGCATTCTTGAGGAACGTCTTGACGGCAAGGTCGAACTTGACATCGACACTGCGCGTCGCCTGTTCACCTTGATCTGCGTTCTCCACTTCGGAGCCTGACCCGGTGGCGGACCACCCCACGTCGGTCCTCTTTTGCTGCGATCACAATGCGGTGCGTTCGCCCATGGCCGAGGGAATGATGAAGAAGTATTACGGCCAGGAAATCTACGTGCAGTCCGCAGGCGTCTACAACGACATGGAGATTGACGGGTTCTCTATCGCCGTGTGCGAGGAAATTGGCATCGAGCTTGCCCGCCATCGCTCGCGAAGCTTCGACGAAATGCAGGAATGGGGCGACGACCTGGCAGCGTTCGACCTTGTCGTCGCGTTGAGCCCGGCCTCGCAGAGAAGGGCCCTGGAACTGACCAGGTACTTTCATCTTGAAGTGGAGTACTGGCCGGTGCTGGATCCCACCGGGCTTGGCGAGGCGAGAGACGAGAAGCTCAAGAGCTATCGCGAGACGCGCGACCAGATCAGGACGCGGATGCTTGAAAGGTTCGGTCCTCCCACGGTTTCGCGGACGGGCACGACTGCATGACCATGGACCGCTTCGCATGGCTCCGACTTCCAGGGTTGGGAGCGGTCTCTCCGGCAATCTTGCGATTTGGGGCTTGATTCGCGCCCGGTCGCCACACATAGTCGCCGCGCCTGACGGTCAGGCAGTCAAGACAGGAGGAATCATGGCCAAAGAGGAATTGCTCGAATTTCCCGGTGTTGTGAAGGAACTCCTGCCGAACGCGACATTCCGGGTCGAGCTTGAGAATGGCCATGAGATCATCGCGCATACGGCAGGCAAGATGCGCAAGAACCGAATCCGGGTTCTTGCCGGCGACCGGGTACAAGTGGAAATGACGCCGTACGATCTGTCGAAGGGCCGGATCAACTATCGGTTCAAGTGAACGCTTCGCACCCGCGCCTTGTTCTCGGGTCGGCCTCGCAAAGGCGGCTTGAGGTGCTCGCTCAACTTGGCGTCACGCCGGAGGACGTGCGACCCGCGGACATCGACGAGACTCCGAGAGTGGGCGAACTGCCGCGTACCTACTGCCTGCGCGTGACGGAAGAGAAAGCGAGGTCCGTCGCCCGCTCGGACGGCGAGGTCGTGCTGGCAGCCGATACAGTCGTGGCAGTCGGGCGACGCATACTTGGCAAGCCCAAGGATCGCGATGAGGCAGAGACCTTTCTGCGTCTGCTTTCCGGTCGGCGTCACAAGGTCCATACGGCAATTGCGGTCTTGTCCGACGATGGCCTGAGGATGCGTGACGTGGTCAGCTCGGTCAGGATGCAGCGCCTGGGCCGGAACGACCTGATGGGGTATCTTGATTCCGGGGACTGGAAGGGGAAGGCGGGCGCCTACGCAATACAGGGCCCTGCGGGCGCGTTCATCCCCTGGATCGCTGGATCCTACACGGCGATCATGGGATTGCCGGCACACGAAACGGCGCGTTTGCTGGCGGCTGCCGGCATCCCGGTCCTGCGTCGGCCATGAAAGGCAGCGTGATTGCCATGGACCGGATCTTTGGACGCCAGGCGGCGGCCATGATCGTGGACGGGGAACTGGACGACCTTCTGTTTGACCCACCGGACGATCAGGTGCGTCCGGGCGCCGTCTACCGCGCGAAGGCTGGACGGCCCTTGAAGGGGCAGGGGGGCATGATCCTCGAGACGCCGGACGGGCCGCTGTTTCTTCGCGGCGCGAAGGGAATTGCCCAGGGTGAAGCCGTGCTCGTGCAGGCTTCGACCTACGCCGAGCGGGAAAAGGCCGCTCCCGCGACGCAGAGGGTTCTCTTCAAGGGTCGACATGCGATGCTGACTCCGGGCGCGCCCGGGCGAAACATGTCGAGGGCGATCATGGATCAGGGACGCAGGGCGGCGCTTCGGGAGATCCTGGATGGAGTCGAGCTTCCAGACGGCCTGGGCGTTGTCCTGCGAACTGCGGCTGGCGCGGCAGAGGACGCGGACGTCCGGGAAGAGATTGCCCGCCTGGCCGACATTGCCGGCAAGGTCCTGAACGAGTCGCGATCGGGCAAGGCCGCGAGGCTTCTCGACGGTCTCTCGGCATCGGAGCTGGCGCTTCGGGACTGGCCGCGATCAAGTGTCCTTGACGACAAGCCGGGCAGCTTTGCCCGGTTCGGAGCGGACGAGATGATCGATGCGCTGCGGTCTCCACACGTCATGCTTGGCGAGGGATCGCTTGTTGTGGAACCCACCCGCGCCCTCGTGGCCGTGGACGTGAATTCTGCCGGGAGCGGCTCGACAGCGGCCGGGCTCAAGGCGAATCTCGCGGCCCTTCGGGCCCTGCCGCGCGCACTTCGCCTGCGCGGCCTGGGAGGTCAGGTCGTGATTGACCTTGCGCCGCTGGCGAAGCGAGATCGCCGCCGCGTCGAGGATGCGGCGAAGTCGGCGTTTCGCGCGTGTCTGGTTGACACGACATTTGCGGGATGGACGCCTCTAGGTCACATGGAGTTCCTGCGCAGGCGCGAGCGCCTTCCCTTGCACGAGGTCGTGACTTGAGCTGCCCCATTTGCCAGAAGCCGGCGAAAGAGGGCTATGCCCCGTTCTGCTCGAAGCGCTGCGCAGACCTGGATCTGTGGCGCTGGCTCAACGGCGCCTATTCCGTTCCCTGCGACGACGATCTGCCTGAGGAGTCCGAGGGTTCCGGCCTGCCCTCGGAGGACGGGGAGACACGGCACTAGATTTTGGACTCGATGCACTGGACAGGCCCTGACACGGACATTAGAAGGCACCGACCTGATCAAGCGTCAAGCGCCCCATCCCTGCCCGGGTAGCTCAGGGGTAGAGCAGTGGACTGAAAATCCTCGTGTCGGTGGTT
>VYCX01000556.1 GCA_009843725.1 Boseongicola sp. SB0675_bin_26 | reverse complement strand
CGAACATAGTCGATCGGCGGCGGCGCGGGCTCGCGGCTCCAGCTCATCAGCATGTTGACTTTGCCGATCTCGCCCGCCCGAACAGCGCGCTGCAAGCTGGCATTGTCCGGGTCGAACCGGCGATTGAATCCCAGCATGAACGGGACCGGGTACGCCTTCAGGCACGACATTGCACGGTCCACGCGCTCCAGCGTATGGTCCAGCGGCTTCTCGCAATAGATCGGCCTGCCGGCCTTCGCCGAGGCCTCAACATATTCGACATGGGTGTTGGTCGGCGTGGCGATGACCACGGCATCGACCGAAGGGTCGGCCAGCACTGCGTCCAGATCGGCGCTGGCCGTGCCGCCATATCGAGCCGCCGCCTGTTCCGCAGAGGCCAGATTGGGGTTGAACACCGAAATCAGCCGCAGGCCGGGATGGGCTCCGATCTTCGGCCCGTAGACGTGGGCCATGCGGCCGCTTCCAAGCAACGCAATTCCCAGCATGGCGTTTCCCCTTCTATCTTCGCGCATCTTCCACGATCAGGGCGGCCCCCTTTTCGCCGATCATGATGGCCGCGGCATTGGTGTTGCCGGTCACGATGCGCGGCATGATCGACGCATCCACCACACGCAACCCGTCAATGCCGTGGATCCGAAGACGCGGATCCACAACCGCACCCTCACCGATCCCCATCTTGCAGGTGCCCACGGGATGCAGCAGCGACAGCCCCGATGCCCGGCAATGGTTCAGCAGTTCGTCGTCCGACTGAACGTCCTCGCCTGGCGAGATCTCGCTTTCGATGCAATTGGCCATTGGCGCCGTCGCAGCGATCTTGCGTCCGAATTTCAGGCCCGCAAGCGCGGCACGCCGGTCCGCCGCATCAGCGAGAAAGTTGAACTGAATGGCGGGCTGATCCCATGCGCGCGGACCGGTGATGCGAACGTGTCCGCATGAATTCGGGCGCATGTGCTCTGCCAGGATCGTGAAGCCCGAGAAGGGATGCGGCTTCAGCCGTTCATCCGTGCACCAGGCCATGAACGTCACCATCATGTCGGGCCGGTCAATCTGCGGTCCCGAACGGATGAAGGTGTTGGAGTAGTTGCCGTTGTCAGAAAACGGCCCGGTGCGGAACAGAAGGTAGCGCAGCAGCTGGAGGCCGCCCTTCAGCTTGTTGTTGTAGAGATCATTGACGGTGGAATTCACGGTCGAGCGGTATTCGGCACCGATTCCGAAATGGTCCTGCAGGTTCTCGCCCACACCCGGCAGATGGTGCAAGGTCTCGACTCCGTGCGCCTGCAGGTGCGCCTCGGGGCCGATGCCCGAGATCTGCAGTAGTTGAGGCGAGTTAAATGCGCCTCCGCAGAGAATTACCTCGCGGCGAACACGCGCAGACTTCGACCCACCCTGGTCCGTCCAGGTCACACCGGTCGCCCGTCTTCCCTCGATCTCGATGCGCTCGACCATCGCATGGAGCCGAAGGTCGATGTTTCGTTTGGCGGGTCCCTTGAGATATCCCGTCGCGGTGCTCCAGCGGCGCCCGTTGCGGGTCGTTGTCTGGACATAGCCCGTTCCCTCCTGCCGAGGCCCGTTGAAGTCATCGTTGCGCGGCACCCCAAGCGCGACCGATGCGGCGAGAAAGGCGGCGCCCAGCTTGTGTTCCGTGCGAAGGTCGGAAACGGCGACCGGCCCGCCGGTGCCGTGATACGCATCGGTGCCGCGCTCCTGATCCTCGCAGGACTTGAAGTAGGGCAGAACGTCGTCCCACCCCCAGCCAGTGCATCCCGCCTCGGCCCAGCCATCGAAGTCCTCCGGCTGGCCGCGCATGTAGATCATGCCGTTGATCGCCCCGGTGCCGCCCAACACCTTGCCGCGAGGCTGAAACAGGCGGCGCCCCATCAAGTGCGGCTCGGGCTGGCTTTCGTAACGCCAGTTCACCGCCGGATTGTCATAAAGCAGCGAATATCCAAGAGGAATATGAATGAGAGGATTTCGGTCGCGCCCACCGGCCTCGAGCAGCAGCACCGAAAATCCTGCTTCGGCAAGCCGCCCCGCGACGGCACAACCTGCGGACCCGGCGCCGACAACCGCAAAATCATGGTCTCCGGTCGTCATCGATCCGCTTACCCTGCTTGGACACTTGTCGGCCAAGCGTGACATGACCGGCAACGACACCGGAACAACGCAATTGTCAGATTTGGACGAAATTTCACTCGTTCGCGTCCGGGATCTATAGATTATCAGATATGGACAATTTGAACCCTGGCCCTGGAGCGATTGAGTGACACGCGAAGAACTCCTGCGAATCCTGAATTTCGTGGACGCCAATCGCGAGATTTCCGAAACGCGGACGGGACTGTCAACCACTGATGCGCGCTGGAACATAATCTCCTACGCCATGCGGCGGCACCTGGAAGGCAAGCTGATGACCACCACCTCGGCGGCAATGGCGGCCAACGTCCCCTATGGCACGGCGATGCGGCGGATTTCAGAGCTGATCGACCAGAGGTTGCTGCACAAGCGGCCGAAATCAAAGACCGGAAAGTCCTTCTCCCTGCATCCCACGCGCAAGCTGATCGAAGAGTTCGAGAGTTTCGCCATGCAGCTCAAGGCCATGGTCGGAAATACCTTTGGATTCAATACCGGGGACGGCGAGATCGGCGACTTCTACTTCGGCGGATACTACATGGCCTCAAGGATCCTGCCCTATCCCAGTGCCATGCGTACCGGCGTCGGCTATGACCGGACCTTCCGGATCCTCGGCCCCATTGATCCGACGTTCAAGACACTGAACGAGTTCTCATCCATTCTGGAGGAGCTCTGCGGCACGAAAATCGAGATCACCAACCTGCCGCTGGACGATCTGCACAGCAAGATCATGGACAGTGCAAAGCAACCGGTTCCGGAATTCGACCTGATTGCAATTGACCTTCCCTGGGTCGGTCAGTTGGCCGAGGCAGGTGTGATCGAGCCCTTGGACGAGATAATGCGTCTGGAACGCTACAACCCGTCCGACTTTCACAATGCCGCCTTTCGCGGATCTTTCTGGTGCAACAAGCAGTTCGGCCTGCCGATCCAGCCGACGGCGGAGCTGCTGTTCTGCCGGTCGGACCTGTTTGCCGACGCCGGCCTTTCGATCCCGCGCACCACTGACGACGTGCTGTTTGCTGCACGCGTCCTGCACCGCTCGGGCTTCAACATGTCCGGAATCGTGATGAACTACGGCCGAGGCACGCCGGTCGCCCACACATTCGTCCAGACACTGGCGGATTTCGGTCAGCCGATCATCAATCTCAAGCCAATTGGCGTTGAATTCGACCTCACCGAGATTTCAGGCGAGAACCATCGCCCGCAACTCGATACCGATCCTGCGCGACAAGCCGCTGAGTTCCTGCTGGAATTGCTCGGTCTGTCCCACAAGGACAGCCTGACCTGCAACTGGGATCGCCGCATCCGAATTTTCTCGGAAGGCCACGCGGCAATGACATATGGCTGGAGTGTCCGAGCGGCCGCCTTTGAATTGAACGACGCGTCACCAGCCCACGGCAAGGTTCACTATGCGCCGCATCCGCACGCGCCTGGCGCGCACACGGTCTCTCCGATCGGAGGCTTCTCGCTAGCGATGCCGGAGGGCCTAAGCAGCGAACGCAAGAAAGCGTCGTGGAAGGTGATGGAATACCTGACCAAGCCCGAGATGCTGAAATGGTATGTCCAGAATGGAAATCTGTCCAGCCCGCGGTTTTCGACCAGCGCCGACCCCGAGGTACAGGCCAAAAGCCCGCTTATCAGCGAAATCGACGGCATGGAACGCCGCGGCGAGCTGCAGATCTGGCCGCGCCCGCCGATCCCGGAATTCAGCGACATTCTGGGAATTCTCGGCGACGAGATCCACCTGATGCTGCGGGGCGATGCGAAGCCTGCCGTTGCGCTTGGCAATGCGCAAAACCGCATTGATGCGCTGATGCGGGCGCATGGACACTATTGAGTCCCAACGGCTTCCCGCCAAAGGACTCATTTTGGACATCTTCGCTCTCGTGTCGCCCGGTCGGCCTGTTGCACGCTCCCCGTGTCGCGGGCGGGCAGCAAGCTCTGCCGGAACGCAATTTTGTGGCCGCACCTAATGTTCGGCCACGCGAAATCCAAGGAGGGAACTCGGTAATGAAAATCAAGTCGAAACTGGGCCTGGCGATCGGCGCCATGGCCATGGCCGGATCTATGACCACGGCGACATTCGCCGAGGACATCAGCATGGCCTTCATCGTCAAGGACATGAACAACCCCTACTACTGGCGCATGGGCGAAGGGGCCAAGCGCGCAGCCGACGAGCTGGGCATCGAGCTGTCCTATGTTTCAGCCGAGTTCAACGGCGACATCGAGGGCCAGATCGCCGTGGTTGAAACCGAGATCGTCAAGGGTCACGACGCGATCGTGCTGGTCCCGATGAACGGGACTGCATTGATCCCGAAAGTGATGGAGGCCAACGCCGCGGGGATCCCAGTGATTACCGCCGACACGCGTGTTGATGACGGCCCGGCCAAGGTTGAGACCTTTGTAGGCCTGGATGAGAAAACCTCGTTTGCCGGCATGGCACAATGGGTCGTCGATCAGCTGGGTGGCAAAGGCAAAGTCGCAATTCTCGAAGGCTTTCGCGGCAGTTCGACTGCCGAGCTTCGGCTGAATGGCATGATGGAAGTGTTCAACGCCAATGACGGGATTGAGGTGGTGGCATCGATTGCTGCCGACTGGGACCAGGAAAAGGGCCTGAAGGCATCAGAAGACATCCTTCAGGCGCACCCTGAGGTCGATGCGATCGTCGGTTCCAATGACTTGATGGCGCTGGGTGCGGTTCAGGCCGTCAAGGGCGCAGGCAAGCTTGATGACATCATCGTGGTCGGCGACGACGCGATCCCGTCGGCGTTGGCTGCCCTGAGGGCCGGCGAGCTGAACGCTACGATCGACGGCAACACCGATCTGGTGGGCTACGAAGCCGTGATGGCCGCCTATCGCCATGTCACGAAGGGCGAAGAGCTGGACGACTGGATCGTTGTCGAATCTTCGATTATGGTGGCCGAGGACGTGACCGACGAGTACCTTGCCGGTCGCGGCATCGTACTGGAATAGCCCAGTCAGCCGATCGGACGGCCAACGCCAAGAGATGGCCGGGTCGCGCCCGGCCATCTCTTTTCGAACACGGAACTGAATGATGCCGGACCCTACCCCACTTGTCGAAATGCGGCACATATCAAAGCACTTTGGCGGCCTGCAGGCACTGACCGACGCGCAGCTTGAGCTCTATCCAGGCGAGGTTCTCGGCGTATTGGGACACAATGGCGCCGGGAAGTCTACGTTGATCAAGATCCTTTCGGGAGCCGAGACAGCCAGTGAGGGCGCTATCTTTGTCGAAGGACGCAAGGCGCAAATCAGCGGCCCGAACGATGCTCGCGCCTATGGAATCGAGACGATCTACCAAGAGCTGGCGCTCTGTGGCAATCTGGACGCCCCGGCGAACCTCTACATGGGGCGCGAACTGCACAAATGGGGGTTTCTTCGCAAGAAGGCCATGGCAGCCGAAGCGACCAAGGCACTCGGCCGCCTGAACATCCGCATCCAGTCGCTCGACGTCGAGGTCGACAGCATGTCGGGCGGTCAGCGCCAGGCGATCTCGATCAGCCGCGCAGTGCATTTCGACACGAAGATCCTGATCATGGACGAACCGACCGCGGCCTTGGGCATGGAAGAAAGCAAAATGGTCATGGAACTGACCGTGGAACTGAAGAAGCAGGGTATCGGCATTATCTGGATCAGCCACGACATTCACGAGGTCTTCAATTTCACCGACCGGATCACGATCCTGCACGGCGGCAAGAACGTGGTGACGGGTCCGACGAAGGAATTCACCCAGGACGAAATCGTTTCGATGATCATCTCCGGTCTTGCTGTGGAGCGCCGCACATCTGCAGCAGGGGACTGAGACATGCAATTCACGCGAATCAGGTCTCAGCCGCTCGTCTGGATCCTTCTCGTCGCCGTTTTGCTGGCCATCGTCCTCTCGTTCCTGTCGCCGTTCTTCATGACCGTCGGCAACATGACCAACCTCTCAAAGCAGGTGTCAATCGTAGCGATCCTTGCTGCCGGCCAGGCGGTGGTCATCATTTCGGGCGGCATCGACCTGTCAGTGGGATCGGTTCTGGCCCTGTCTGCTGTTGTGATCGGCGCGCTGATACAAGTTGATGTGGATCCGCTCATCGCCACCCTGGCGGGCCTGGCAGTCGGCACGCTCGCCGGCCTTGTCAATGGCATCGTCATCACGCACGGCAAGATCCCGCCCTTCATCGCGACACTGGGAATGTTGGGAATTGCGCGTGGCTTGGCATTGGTCATCACCAAGGGCGTGTCCTACCAGGTGCTGGTGCCATTCTTCCTCTACATCGGCAACGCCAAGTTCCTCGGGCTTCCGATCCCGCTCTACTTCGTTGTCGTTACCTACCTTGTCGTCACCGTGATGCTGCACACCTCAGTCTTCGGCCGCCACGTCTACGCGATTGGCGGCGACGAGCGGGTCGCCCGACTGGAAGGCATTCCGGTCGATCGGCAGAAGATAAAGATCTACATGCTGAGTGGTTTTCTGGCAGCACTTGCGGCCGTGGTCATGACCGGGCGCCTTGCAGCTACGCCGCCAAGCGTTGCGCAAGGCATCGAGCTGCAGGCCATTGCGGCCGTGATCATCGGTGGCGTCAGCTTTGTCGGCGGACGCGGCATTGTCCTGACCGCGCTGATCGGGGCGCTGATTATGGCCATGATTACCAACGGGCTGAACATTCTCGGGATTTCCTCGTTCTATCAGCAGGTGCTGATCGGCATGGTCATCATCGTCGCCGTCTGGCTCGACAACCTGAAATCGCAAAAGTAGGTCGGAAATGAGGATCGAAAGGAAACAGAGCGTTGGCATTGGCCTGATCGGATCCGGCTTCATGGGCCGCTGCCACGCCAACGCCTTTGGCGCTGTCGCAGGTCTCTTCGATCTGCCCTCCGATCCCGTCAAGTCGATCCTGGCGGACGCAACCGAAGGAATTGCGGCGGCGGGGGCGGCGGCATTGGGATTTGCGCGGGCGACGTCGGATTGGCAAGCGATGGTGCATGACGACTCGGTTGACATAGTCGCGATTGCCACCCCGAACGATTTGCACGAGCCCATGGCGCTGGCCGCAATCGCCGCCGGCAAGACGGTCTATTGCGAAAAGCCCCTGTCGACGACCGCAGTATCTGCCCTGAAGATGACGAAGGCCGCCGAGGCTGCCGATGTCGTCACCTCCGTCGGGTTCAATTTCCTGCGCAACCCGATGATCGGGCTCGCACGCCAGATGATCTACTCCGACGAGATCGGAGAGATTACCGGCTTTCGCGGTCGCCATGCGGAAAACTACATGGCCAGCCCGGACGCGCCGCATTCCTTCCGCACCGATCCTCAAGGCGGCGGGGCGCTGACCGACATTGGCAGCCACATCCTTTCTTTGGCCCGACACCTTCTTGGCCCGGTCGCCGAAGTGAACGGTCACGCACGGACCATATTCCTCGACAGACCTGTCGTGGCGGGTTCCGCCGAGCGCCGCCCGGTCGTGGTTGATGACGTGACCCACGCGATCCTGCGCTTTGCCAGCGGCGTCACGGGCAGCATCGAAGCAAACTGGGCCGCGACGGGGCGCACGCTGGATTTGTCCTTCGAGGTGACGGGCACCAAGGGTGCCATCGCCTTCACCCAGGAGCACATGAACGAATTGCTGGTCTATTCGGGCTGCGGCCGAAGGGCGGGATACCAACGTATAGAAGCGGGCCCCGCCCACCCTCCTTATGGCAGATTCTGCCCTGCTCCGGGGCATCATCTGGGTTTCAATGACCTAAAGGTCATCGAGGTTGCCGAACTCGTCCAGGCTCATTTCGAGCGCGGATCCTGCATGCCCGATTTCCGCGAAGCCTACGAGATTCAAAAGACCGTCGAGGCCATTCAGTCATCCGCCCGAACCCGGGAGTGGGCCACGGTATGACTTGATTCCGGCAGAAAGTGTCCATTCGCATCCAGGTCGGCCGCAACTGGAGTTGTGCGCGTGCGGCCAGGCCCTCGAGGTCCGACGCGAATCCGGTCAACCACACCTGTGCCCAGCCGGAATCGCCTGATCAAATCCCACGCCCGCTTCCATCAGGAACACCGGTCTGCACGCCGTGATGGCGGACAGCGAAAGCACTCACGAATGCGGGCCAGGCCTCCGGGTCGGCAACGGCGTTGTCGCGCCAGGACGCAATGCAGAGTCCGAAGACGCGCCTGTCCGGTTTCATGAAGCGCGTGAAAGGCCTTCCCGAATAGGGACAGTTGGCGCTCTCAGAGGCGTCTGACTGAACCACTGCGGCCTGAGGCGAGGCAGGTCCCGGCCAAGCACGTCGTTCATGGCCGCATCTGCAACGATCCAGATCGGGACCGTCCACGAGGCTCATGGCGCGCCAGCACCGGACGTCAGTGTCGGCCAAGTGGGCCTCAAAAGACTTGGGACAGCTTGGAGCCGGCCTCGAAAGACCGCGCAAAGGGACGTCCGGCCGTCATCACCGTTCCCGAATCCGGAAAGCGGACCCGCCTGTCACGGCGTCGGACTGCTACATGCAAACGCAGGATGACCGGCATGGCCGATCATGAGCGCCTTGACCAGCGAATTGCATTGGCGTCGCGGCGCATCCGTTCCGAACCGTCTTCCCTCGACTGACCTGCAACCTCACTCCGCGACCGGCTTGGGCGGGGCTGCCGAGGTCCGAATGCCAAGGCGGCGAAGTCGCGCCAGCTCCGCATGCTGGTCAAGCGCCATTTCCTCGTAGGCCCGGAAATAGACATTCACGTCGAAAAGCCTTTCCAGGACACGACCCTGATTATCGCGACGAAATTCCAGATCGGCGGCAGCAAGTTCGACACGGATGTTGCTGTCGACGCCGTGCCGCGTGGCATGGGCCACGAACGCACCGTCTGTTGAGCCTCGCGCCAGCGCCCCGATGTCGCCGCCAAGGGCCGCCGCGACATCCCGCTCCGGCGTCGGGTCCGTCAGGTTCGTGCCGCCCGGCGTTGGCACGGGCAGGGCGGCGATGTCCTCGGGCACTTCCAAGGGTTTCGCAGGAATGATCCCGAATTCGTCAGGACCGCGAGCGCGGTCCCGGCCGATGTTCATCAGACCCGGATTGCCGTCCGCGCAGGCGGCAATTGCCGGAATCAGGCAAAGGAGCAGCAACCGACGCAGCATGAACGCCTCCGAAACCGTTTGTCGGGTTCTACCCGTGAATCAATTCGGTGGAAAGCCTGTCCTGTTCATCGCCGGCCGGCGCTGAGCGTGATCAGGCCGAACGCGCCAACAAAGATGGCGATGTCCGCGATGTTGAACGACCACGGATTCCGCCAGCCGCAACACGACATGTTCAGGAAGTCCGCCACCGCCCCGTAGACCAGTCGGTCAATCACGTTGCCGATGGCGCCGCCGATGACCAGGCCCGCTGACACCTGCACCAGGGTTCCGGGGCGATCGCGCACCATCCACCAAAGGATCGCGCCACATATTGCAATCGCCAGCCCGACCAGCACCCACTTGCCGGCGAGCGGGATGCCGAAATTCACCCCCTCGTTCCAGGCCATCCGGAACTGGATGTAGGGCGGCAAGACAGGGATCGCACCCAGTTCCCTGAGGTTCATGGCGTTGACCACGAAGTGTTTCGTCAACTGGTCGGCCAAGGCGGTCAGGACCGCCGTGCGAAAGAGGGGCGCGAGAACCTGCATCAATGCCTGAAATGCCTCATGCCGGAAAACACCATGGCAAGCCCGGCCGCGTCGGCCGCCTCGATCACGGCATCGTCCCGCTTGGACCCGCCTGGCTGGATCACGGCCTTCGCGCCGGCTTCGGCGGCGGCAAGAAGACCGTCCGGAAACGGAAAGAACGCGTCGGACGCCACGACCGAACCATTGGCCATCGACTCCGTGCGGCCGAGATCATGAGCCATGCGACCTGCTTTCAGCGCGGCAATCGTTGAACTGTCGACCCGGCTCATCTGGCCAGCCCCGATGCCGACAGTGCCGAGGTCGCGGGCATAGACGATCGCATTGGACTTCACGTGCTTGGCGACACGCCACGCAAAGAGAAGGTCGTCAATCTGCTCCTGCGTCGGCGCAACACGGGTCACGACTTTCAGGTCCGCCGCCGTGCAGGCGCCGCTGTCCTCGTCCTGGACCAGCCATCCGCCCGAGACCTGCCGAACGGACACTCGGGATGCAGAAGGTCCGGGAAGCCCGCCGGTCGTCAGCAATCGCAGGTTCCGCTTTGCGGCAAGGACCTCCTTGGCATCGTCCGTCGCCTCCGGCGCAATCACGACTTCGGCAAAAATTTCGGCAATTGCGCGCGCCGTCCCCCCGTCAAGCGTGCCGTTCAATGCCACGATGCCGCCGAATGCGCTCATCCGGTCGCAGTCGAACGCACGACCGAACGCCTGTTCGCAACTCTCCCCACGTGCCACGCCGCTGGGGTTCGCATGCTTGATGATGGCGACGGCGGGCCCGTCGGCCGGGTCGAACTCGGCGACCAGTCGAAAGGCGGCATCGGCATCATTGATGTTGTTGTAGGAAAGCGCGCTGCCCTGGTGCTGAACGGCAGTCGCAATTCCGGGGCAATCGGAGCCGTCCTTGTAGAAGGTTGCCGCCTGATGAGGATTCTCGCCGTAGCGTAGCCGCTGCGTCAACGTGCCCGCGAAGACCCGACGGCGTGGCGACGTTTCGCCCAAGGTGTCAGCCATCCAGGCCGAAATCGCGGCATCGTAGGCGGCGGTCCTTGAAAACGCCGTGAGCGCCAGACGCCTGCGAAAGTCAAGGGAGGTCTGGCCTTCGTTGGCTTGCAGTTCATCCAGCAGGTCCTGGTAGTCGGAGGCGTCCACCACAACGTTCACGAACTTGTGGTTCTTCGCGGCGGCCCGGATCATCGCGGGTCCGCCAACGTCGATGCATTCGATCGTCGTGCCATGATCGGCCCCGCTCGCGACGCTGGCCTCGAACGGGTAGAGATTCACGACCAGCAAGTCGATCATTCCGATCCCGTGCTCTGACATCGCGCTCAGATGCGCCGCGTCGCTCCGCAACGCCAGAAGCCCGCCGTGCACCGCCGGGTGGAGCGTCTTGACCCTGCCGTCCATCATCTCCGGAAATCCTGTGACTTCCGCGACATCGGCCACTTCCAGCCCTGACCCGCGAAGCGCTGCGGAGGTGCCGCCAGTGGAAATCAACTCGATGCCCCGGCTCGAAAGCGCGGTGGCGAACTCGACGAGGTCCGTCTTGTCCGATACGGAGAGCAAGGCGCGACGCACCGGCTGAAGGTCAGTCATTCGTAGCGGTCCATTCGTTCATTCCAGCACAAGTTCGTCCTCCGGGATCACCCCGTCGCTTCGCCTGGCCTTTGCGAGAATCCAGCCGACACGTGTCGAATACTCCATGGCGAAGCCGGAGAGAACAATCTGAATTGTCGCGCGCGACGATGACGATGTGCTCTCCAGAAAGTCGCTTGGCTCAAGCGACAGCTCCACCTCGCCCCGGCAACGAAATCTCCAGGTCTCCCCGTTCTTGAGCCACATCGAAACGTCGCGACCCTCTTCATCCGCCTCCACTTCGACGTCCGGATGCAGATGGAACCGAATGTTGAAGGGCACGCCCTCGAGCCGCTGCGCGCTGAGCAGTGCATCAAACCTCTTCCGCCCGTCGTCGGAAGCCGCAAGAAGGACGTCTTCGCCATTGACCTTGCTGCCCTGCGGATCGACCTGAAGCCTGCGCCAATGATTGAGGCCGCATCTGCCCCGATAGCCATCATGGCCGGCGACTATGCAGGTGCCGTCATTGTAGTCGTTGCGTTCCAGCGTAACGTTGGCCGGCGCGTGCACGATCCTTCCCGCGCTGTCGGCAATTGCGCCACTGGAGGCGGCGAAGCGAGACGAGGAGTAGCCCTCGACGTCCAGGGTCGAGTGAGAGGACGTCGTCCTCGCGACCATTCGCCAGCTTTTGCCAAGGCCCTCGCCCGAACCGCAATTGACGACCAAGGGGTGCAGGCCGCTCGTCAACTCGAACGCCAGCGTCGACGCATGCGCATTGGCGGTCGCCGCTGGCGGCGCGACATCGACAATCATCGTTGTGCGACCGTGAGCCACCCGCGCGTAGCCCATGGTCAGCTGCTGCCGCCGGGCGGCGGCACCCTTGGCGCCAGCATTGGCCAAGGCCCAGTCAAGCTTGTCGACGGTTCCAGGGCCTCCCCCATGAAACCGCGCCAGGCTTCCATCCACGTGACGAAGCGACCGCAGGACAGGCGCCACCGCGGTGACGGCCGCCCTGTGTGCATCCTCGGGTGGCCGTCCGGCAAGCTGGAGAGCGGCGGCAGCCCAGTTGAGCAGGAAGAAGATTTCGAGAAGCTCTTCAGGATTGCGCGACGCAATCGATCCATGGCTGTCAATGCAGGACCTGCATTCCCTCGCGAGCGCCCGGCTCGCCCTGCGCATGTGGCTGTCCATTCCCGAAAGCGCTGCGCTCGCCTGAATCAGTCCCGCCAAAGCCTCGAACCGGGCCAGGCCGGGACGCGCCGTCCTCCAGCGGCGCGAAAGGAAGATTGTCTGGGCCGAGAGCGACCGGCGGAACGCATCGCTCTTCGCGCGCCCCTGACCGGCCAGCAGCTGGTCCGCGTGGTTGATCCAGCGCAGCACGCGCCGGCCCGTCAGCTCGGGCGTCCATCCGGAACCGGAACCAAGGCCGAAGCGCCGGATCCAGCCATGCGTCCAGTCCTGGGCGAGACGGTTGGTATGAAAATCGCATACGGCCGTCAGGTCGTCGAGCCATTCGAACCCGTGAACTGCGGTTTCAAATTCCGCGCTCGGCATTGGCAGGTCCCAGATG
>VYCX01000127.1:6128-12932 GCA_009843725.1 Boseongicola sp. SB0675_bin_26 | reverse complement strand
GTCTACGTGCGGCACGACATCGTGCACAATCGCTACGTCGTGGACGATCTCCGGTCCAAGGGAGCCGTCTTTGTCGAGGAGCTCGACGAGTGCCCGGACGACCGGCCCGTGATCTTCTCCGCGCACGGCGTGCCCAAGTCCGTTCCGGCCGAGGCGAGCCGCCGCAACCTGATCTACGTGGACGCCACGTGCCCGCTTGTCAGCAAGGTGCATATCGAGGCGGCCAGGCACCACGGCAACGGCCTGCAAATGATCATGGTCGGACATGCGGGCCACCCCGAGACGCTCGGCACGATGGGGCAGCTTCCCGACGGCGAGATCCTTCTGGTCGAGACCGTCGAGGATGTCGCGCATGTCGAGCCCCGCGACCCCGAAAAGCTGGCCTACATCACCCAGACCACGCTTTCGGTCGACGACACGGCCGAGATCGTCGCCGCCTTGAAGGCACGCTTCCCCTCAATTGCGGGCCCGCACAAGGAAGACATCTGCTACGCCGCGACAAACCGCCAGGCCGCCGTCAAGGCAATTGCGCCCAAGATCGACGCGCTTCTGGTGCTGGGTGCGCCGAATTCATCGAACTCGAGCCGCCTGGTCGAGGTCGGGCGGACGGCAGGCTGCAAGCATGCGCAGCTCCTGCAGCGCGCGGCCGACATCGACTGGCGCGCGATCGAAGGCGCGCGCAGCATCGGACTCACTGCCGGCGCGTCAGCGCCCGAAATCCTGGTGAACGAGGTGCTCGACGCCTTTCGGGAACGGTTCAGCGTGACGGTCGAAGCGGTGGAGACCGCCATCGAGAACGTCGAGTTCAAGGTGCCAAGAATTCTCCGGGACGCTGCTTGAAGGCCCGCAGGACGCGGGCGGACGGATGACCGCGGACAGCGAGACCATGGACGTCTACGGCCGGATGGCCGGCGACTACGCGGCAATGGTGCATCGGGAACGCAATGACCGTCATCTGGACGCATTCGTCCGGTCCTTGCCTGCACGGGCGAGCGTTCTCGACCTCGGCTGCGGACCGGGCCGCGCAGCCGCGCGCATGGCGCGGTCCGGCCTGCAAGTCGACGCATGGGACGCCTCGCCGGAAATGGCCGCGCTTGCGCGCGAGCGGTTCGGGCTGAACGTCCGCGTTGCCACCTTCGACGCACTCGACACCGACGCCGCCTACGACGGGATCTACGCCAATTTCTCGCTGCTCCACGCGCCAAGATCGGAAATGCCGGAGCACCTGAACAGGATCGCGACGGCGTTGACCGCGCGCGGACTGTTCCATATAGGCCTCAAGACCGGCGTCGGCGAAAAGCGCGATTCCCTCGGCCGCTTCTATGCATATTACGAGGAATCCGAGCTCGCCGGGCTTCTTGAGACGGCCGGGTTCGAAATCCTGTCGCGTGCCACCGGCACCGAAGCGGGGCTGGACGGTGTCGCGGCCCCATGGATCGTGATGAGGGCCAGGAAAGTTGACTGATCTCAAGCTCTACTCGATGCCGTCCTCGGGCAACAGCTACAAGGTGCGGCTGCTGCTGTCCCTGCTGCAGCGCAGCTGGACGCATGTGGCGCTTGAAGAAGGCTCCCCCGAGCTCGCCCGGGTTCACGAAGAGGGATGGCTCCCGTTCGGAAAGCTCCCGGTCCTTGAGCTCGGGGACGGAACCCGCATGCCGGAATCCAACGCGATCCTTTGCTATCTCGCGGACGGGACGGGGCTTCTCCCCGACGACCCCGTCCGGCGGGCGCAGGTGCTGGCCTGGATGTTCTGGGAGCAGAACCAGCATGAGGGGGTCATCGCCGTCCGGGCGGCGTTGAGGAGCTACCCGAGCCGCGCGCATGAGGCAACGCCCGACCGCATGGCCGATCTCCTGAGCCGGGGCCACGAAATCCTGGGCGTCATGGAAGGCCGGCTTCAGGAGGCGGCGTGGCTGACGGGCGACCGGCTGACGGTCGCCGACGTTTCGCTCTATGCCTACACGCATACGGCCGGCACCAGGGGCGGATACGACCTGCAGCGTTTCCCCGCCATCCGGGCGTGGCTGCAGGGCATGACGGAACAGCCCGGTTACGTCGGGCTTGATCACGTCCCTGGGTGACCGAGATCCTTGCCTATACCGACGGCGCATGTTCGGGCAACCCGGGTCCGGGCGGCTGGGGCGTGCTCCTGGTCGCCAAGGAGCGTGGCCGTGTCGTGCGCGAGCGAGAGCTTGCGGGCGGGGAGGCCCGGACCACGAACAACCGGATGGAGCTCCTGGCCGCGATTCACGCGCTTGAAGCGCTGAAGCGTCCGTCCCGGCTCACGCTTGTCACCGACTCGGCCTATGTGAAGAACGGCATCACGTCCTGGATGCCCGCGTGGAAGGCCAAGGGCTGGCAAACGTCGGCCGGGAAGCCGGTAAGGAACGTCGACCTGTGGCAAAGGCTCGACGCGGCCCGGCGCGTGCATGACGTGCAATGGGACTGGGTGAAGGGCCACGCCGGCCATCCCGGGAACGAGCGCGCGGACGCGCTCGCGCGACAGGGCATGGCGCCGTTCAAGAAAACGAGTTCCGGCCAGGGATCACCGTCACGAGCGGCGCCCGACGCGCGCCGTCCCGATGCGGCGGCCCGTCCCGAACGTGGCAGGTCGAAGGCGCGGCGGACACGCCGCGCCGACTGACCGCCGGGCCTCGGGCCTAGTTGCCGGTCGCGCTGTCGATGCTGACCGACACGCCCGGCCCCATGGTCGAGCTGAGGGCGATCTTCTTCATGTAGGTACCCTTCGATCCCGAAGGCTTCGCCCTGGACACGGCGTCCACGAACGCCCGCACGTTCTCGGCAAGCTTCGCATCCTCGAACGAGGCCTTGCCGATTCCTGCATGGACGATGCCGGCCTTCTCGACCCTGAACTGGACTTCGCCGCCCTTTGCGGCCTCGACCGCTTCCTTGACATCCATGGTCACCGTGCCGACCTTCGGGTTCGGCATCAGGTTGCGTGGCCCCAGCACCTTGCCGAGGCGACCGACGATCGGCATCATGTCCGGCGTTGCGATGCAGCGGTCGAACTCGATCCTGCCGCCCTGAACCGTCTCCATCAGGTCTTCCGCGCCAACGATGTCCGCGCCGGCCTCCTTGGCCTCGTCAGCCTTGGCCCCGCGCGCAAACACGGCGACCCGAAGCGCCTTGCCGGTGCCGTTCGGCAGCGTGACCGAGCCGCGAACCATCTGGTCGGCGTGGCGCGGGTCGACACCGAGGTTCATCGCGATCTCGACGGATTCGTCGAACTTGGCCTTGGCGGTTGCCTTGACGAGAGTGACGGCCTCCTCGACCGTCACGTTTTCCTTGCCGGAGAAGGATTGACGCGCCGCCTTGATGCGCTTTCCGATCTTTGCCATGACTTACCCCTTCACCTCGATGCCCATCGACCTTGCCGAGCCGAGAATGATCTTCATTGCCTGTTCGACATCATTCGCCGAAAGATCCTTCATCTTGGCCTCGGCAATCTCGCGAACCTGCGCGCTGGTGACCGAACCCACGACTTCACGCGACGGGAAGTTGGCGCCGGACTTCAGCTTCGCCGCCTTCTTGAGGAAATGGGACGCCGGCGGCGTCTTGATGTCCATCGTGAAGGACTTGTCCTGATAGTACGTGACGATTGTCGGGCACGGCGCGCCCTGCTCCATGTCCTGCGTCCTGGCGTTGAACGCCTTGCAGAACTCCATGATGTTGATGCCGCGCTGGCCCAGTGCCGGGCCTACCGGCGGCGACGGATTCGCCTGTCCGGCCGGCACCTGAAGCTTCATGGTGCCAGCAACTTTCTTGGCCATCTGGGGCCTCCTTTCTCAACACTCCCGGGACGCGTCCCGCGAGATCGCGGTTGATGTGGTCCGGCTTGGCGGTCGCGACCGCCTCGCCTCCCACTAGGTTCCGCCGCAAGGGCGGCAGACGCACCCGATACAGCGGGCATGCCCCGTTGGCAAGCCCGTCCTGGCCGTGGCGATGCCCGGCCTGAAACCGGCTTGCCGGTCCGCACGCCCTCCCTCTCGCAAGGACGGCGGCATCCCGGTTCCGGCCCCGACGGGCAGGGGAGCGCGCAAACCGGCCTTGCCGTCCGGCACCGTCGGCCTGCGTGCGGCGGGCGCCTTTGTGCCGAGGCCGAACGTTCGGCCCTTCGAACCGCCCTCCGAAAGGCCATCATGAATCGCTGGGGCCGCTGCGTCACGAAACTTGGGCCGCCGGCTTCCTCGACCGGCAGACAGGGCCGGCTGTCACCGCCTTGCAGGAAGTCCGGGGCACACCTGCATGGGCGTGAACACGGGGCTGTCCCGACCGCACGCGTCCTGGATCAGGGACTTCCTAGTTCTGCTTTGCCACCTGCGTGAACTCGAGCTCCACCGGCGTCGCGCGGCCGAATATCGAGACGGAGACCTTCAGGCGCTGGTTCTCCTCGTCCACCTCCTCGACGGTGCCGTCAAAGTCCTCGAACGGACCGTCATGCACCTTGACCTTTTCGCCGACGTCGAACGAGATCATGAGCTTCGGCGCGGTCTCGCCTTCTTCAACGCGATTCAGGATCGCGTTCACCTCGGCGTCCGGCATCGGCATCGGCCGGCCACGGGACCCGAGGAATCCGGTGACGCGATTGATCGAGTTGATCAGGTGATAGCCTTCATCCGACATGTCCATCCTGATCAGCACGTAGCCCGGCATGAAGCGTCGTTCGGCCGTGACCTTCTTTCCGCGCCGTATCTCGATGACCTCTTCGGTCGGAACGAGAACCTCCTCGATCTCGCCCTGAAGACCGGCATCGTCCACAGCGTGGCGAATCTGTTCGGCAACCTTTTTTTCAAAGTTTGACAGAACGCTTACGGAATACCACCGCTTGGCCATGACCCTTCCTTCTCTTCGTCAGGGGATCGAGCCCCGGAGATTGTCCGAGCACAGTTCGTTTGCCGTCCGAGTGCATTCAACCGTGTCGGGGAGACACGTGCGAAATACACGTGATGAAGTGGCAGTTCAAGCCCCGGGAACGTCGCGTTGTCGACGTGCATGCTTCATGCTGCGCCTGGCGAACCCCGGGCAATCCGGATCCCGTCACGCATCCGCCCTTTCGCGTCGCCCGCGTCCCGTTCCGAAGGGACGTCACGGACGCGGCATGGGGCGACTTGGTGCGCAAGCGGGGACGGCGCGGCCGAACGGTCGGGCAGGCGCAAGGTGAAGGCCGAACGGCGGTTCGCGTTCGCCAGGCCTGCCAGGTCCTGGTCATCGAGGAGCTTGGTCGCCAGGGCGTCGAGGCCGTGTTCCTGAAGGCACCGTCGATGAAATCGCCCGAAGATCGTCTCCCCCTCCAGTTCCTGCGCATCCCCGCACCCGCACCATGCCGGGAGCAGGAATCCGCACCGCATGGATCATGGAGGGTCAACGCGGAGGCTTGCCCGTCATCCTGTCTCGCGGGAAACCCGTCCATCAGGACGGCCAGGCACGCGATGTCACGCGTTCCACGTGCCGGTGCCTTCCCCTTGATCCGGATCGTGCCGGGCGCGCTGCCGTGGCCATCGCCGCGCAGGGCGATCGACGCATCCGGCGCGGCGGGTCCCGGGCAGGCCGCGGACCATGCCGTCACTCTGGCGCATCGGCCTTCGAGAGCGCCTCCCTCCCGAATCTCTCGACCGCCTCCAGGGTCTCACGCACATCGTCCCATGTCGTGGCGTGATTGACGAAGCACATCCTGAGCGCGAACGTTCCGTGCAGCATCGTGGACGACATGAACGCGGGGTCGTCCCAGAACATGCGGGCGAGCACGGTCCTGTTGACCTCGTCCAGCGCCGCCTCGTCGAGGTCGCCGTCCGCGGGATTGACACGGAAGCAGACGACCCCCAGCGTCGCCGCGTTCATGGCCTCCAGAACCGGGCTCGCGCGAACATGGGCCTCGGCCTGGGCGGCCAGGTCCATCCCCTTCCCGACAGCGCGCCGGAATTTCGCCATGCCGAATGTCTGGACCGACATCCAGACTTTCAGCGCCCGCGCCGAGCGGCTCAGCTGCAGGCCGAGATCGGAGAAGTTGGGATGGTTCGCCCCCCACACCGTGTCCTGGAGGATGTCGGGACGGACCGCAAAGGCGTCCCGCAGCGTGTTCGCGTCCTTCACCAGCAGGCATCCGGCCTCGTAGGGCTGGAAGAACCACTTGTGCGCGTCCAGCCCGATCGAATCGGCGCGCTCGATCCCGCGAAGGAGCTGCCTGCCCCGCTCCGTCACCACGGCGAAGCCGCCATAGGCCGCATCGGCATGCAGCCAGAGACCCTCCGCCGCGCAGTAGTCGGCCATCGCCTCGAGCCGGTCGATGGCGCCCGTGCCCACGGTGCCGGCGTTGGCGGCAACCGCGACGGGCGTGAAGCCGGCCGCGCGGTCCTCGGCCACGGTGCGGGCGAGCGCGTCCATGTCGAGGCGGAAACCCTCGTCGCTCGGGATCATGCGAATGCACTCGCGGCGGACGCCGACGATCATCGCCGCGCGGACAAGCGCGCTGTGGCTCTGGTCGCTCATGTAGACCGTGGCGCGCTCGGGATGGCCCGCCGCCTCGCGCGCCGCAACGAAGGCGTCGACGCTGGCAGCAGAGCCGCCGCTCGTGAAGAGCCCGCCCGCGCCTTCCGGATATCCCAGCCAGCGCCTGAACCAGTCGATGACAACCAGTTCCAGCTGGCTCGGACCGCTTGCGACCAGCCAGGTGCACTGGTTGACGTTGTAGCCGGCAGCCATGAAGTCGGCGACCACGGCGGGCCAGGCAGGCGACGAGGGGACGAACCCGAAGCAGCGCGGGTGGTCAAGGCGCACGGTGAGCGG
>VYCX01000127.1:0-6118 GCA_009843725.1 Boseongicola sp. SB0675_bin_26 | reverse complement strand
GCGCGTGACTCGCGCCATCACTTCGTCGACGGGCCGTCCTTCCTCGGGCGGGGCCTCCAGCAGGTGGTCTTCGAGCACCCGCCGGAACTCGCCTTCCCATGCATTTTCCCCGGGCAGGCTCTCGATACGCTCCACCACGGCCTCAAGCGCCTTGCGCCCGAGGTCGAGCATTTGCTCACGCGACATTCGAAGTTCGTCAACCATCTGGAGTCCCTTTCAGTCCCTTTCGTCCCTGCCGGCCCGGGCTGAGGCTACCCGACCCCGGGCACACATGTCCCTTGGCCGACAGATTCTAGCCCAAACACACATGGCGCGAAAGCCAAGCCGGGATCGGGAGGGCGGCCACGTCCGCCAGCCCGACAGCACGCGGCTGCGCGTCGAGCGCATCGACATGCACGGCGCATGGCTCTAAGGGAACATCGTCACCGCGCAGCGCGCGCCCGGGGACGGGCAGAGGGAGACCGTCCGGGCCAAAGGCCAGATCGGCCGGGACACCCTGGAAGCCGCGTCCTGAACGCTGCCGGACAGTCTGGCGGACCTGCCGGATCCCTGCGCCGACGGGATCGTGAAGACCGCGATGAAGGGCTTCGCCCGGCAGGCGGCCTCGGAGGTCAGGCCGTCGGCCCGCGTGGTCGCACGCCGTACGGGCGGCGAGACCGTATCAATGCCTTGCGCCATATGCGCCGGCTGGACAAGGCTGGTCTTGTTCGCGTGCCGGGGCATCCGTCCCGGGCCGGACTTTGCACCATCGCGGTTTCCGCGCATCCGTGACGGTCGCCGAGCGCCTCGTCGCGGGTTCCCCGGGCCATGTGGCCCCGGCGAACGCGACGTCGCTCTTGCCAATCCGTGAACAGCCTGTAGTGACTTCCGATCATGTCCCAACGGAAGGCCAATCCATGCAAGACGAGACTTACCTGGTCACGGGAGCTCTGGGATGCATCGGCGCCTGGGTCCTGAAGCATCTTGTCGAACGGAACGCGAAGGCCATTTCGGCGGATCTGAGCGCGGACCCGGTGCGCCCGCGCCTGATCATGGACGACGGCCAGATCGGACGGGTTGACTGGCGGATCCTGGACATCACCGATACGGAGGCGGTCAAGGCCCTTGTGGCGGAGGCTGGCGTGACCAGGATCATTCATCTGGCGGGCCTGCAGATTCCGTTTTGCAAGGCCAATCCGCCATTGGGCGCCGCCGTGAATGTCGTCGGCACGGTCAACGTCTTCGAGGCAGCCCTGGCCTCGGGCACGTCCGGCCTGGCCTACGCGAGCTCCCTTGCTGCGCTCGGGCCCGCATCCGGATACGATTCCTGGCCGCTTGGCGACGACGCCCCGCCCGACCCGCGCACGCTCTACGGAGTCTACAAGGTTGCCAACGAACAGGTCGCCAGCGTCTATGCCGCCGATTCGGGCGTCGGAAGCGTCGGCCTGAGGCCCTGCGTGGTCTATGGCATCGGGCGCGACCAGGGCGTGACGGCCGACTTCGCCAAGGCAGTCCTCGCGGCGGTGGCCGGCGTGCCGTTCCACATCAGGTCTGGCGGAATCATACCAATGCAGCACGCCAGCGACGTCGCCAGGATGTTCATTGGCTGCGCCGATGCAGACGTGAAGCAGGCACGGATCTGCAACATGCGCAACGACGTCGTGGCGGTTGCCGACTTCGTGGAGCGTCTGACGGCGATCTTTCCCGATGCCCGCATCACGTACAACGCCGAAGACGAGTTCCCGTTCCCCGCGGACCTTGGCGATGACGGCCTGCAGGAGATCCTCGGAGACGTCCCGCATACCCGGCTGGAGGATGCCTTGCGCCAGGACGCGGCAATGTACCGAGATCTGCTGGACCGGGACCAGATCGATCTGGAACAGTTGAAGCAATAGGCGGTTCCCGTTCGCGCGATGCGCTTCGGGTCCGGCCGGCACGCCGCGGGACGATGCTGGCAGACGAGATTCCGGCGACGTTCGGAATCCGGATCGCCCAGGATCCCGTGTTTCGCATCTGGAGCCCGCCTTGCGCCGGACTCCGCCGCCAGGCACGCTTCCCGAGGAACCGTAACCCCGTGACCGTGAAGGGCCCTTAGCCGAAGATCGAGAGAATGCCTTGGAGGCCCTGCCGGATCAGGAAATCAACCAGGAAGAAAAAGGCTGCCGTCGCGATGGTCAGCATGAAGACCATGGCCGAGGTGAGCACGACTTCACGCCGCGCCGGCCAGACGACCTTGGCGACTTCCGCGCGGACCTGCTGAATGAACTGAAGCGGGTTTGTCATCGCCATGTTTCGTCCTCGTGCGTTTCGCACGCAAATACGTGCTTCGCCAACTGAATTCAAGGCTTGGCCCGGCATTCCTGGCCTGCCGCAACCTGCCATGGAGTCCCGGGAACGCGCCGACTTTCCGCGTCAGCGCCTGGACGCCGAGGAGACCGGCACCGTGGCGCTGCGCGAGATTCCGTCCCGCCGGCACCAGGACGGGTTCGTCGACGCAACAGGGATGGACGCGCGCCTGGCCGGGATGGCCGCCGGCAAGCGCCGCGCGCATGGCCTTCCGCCTTGAGTTCCCGGTCGATGCCGATCACGGCTTCGGACGGGCATTCGATCATCTGCCTGGCAGCTGCCCTGGCTTCGGCCAAATCGGCATGCAAGCCCTTGCCATTTGTCGGAATGTCCTTAGTATTCCGTAAATTTTGCAGAAAGCGGGAAATTTTGCAGCAAATTGCCGAATCTGTCGGACTGGCCATCGGGCTGCTTCTCGCGGCGGACGCGGATCTCCTCGAGATCGTGACGCTGTCGCTGTATGTCAGCCTTTCCGCGACGTCGATCGCCTGCGTTCTGGGCCTGCCCCTTGGCGCGATTCTCGCGGTGACGCGGTTTCCGGGCCGCGGCCCGGTCCTCGTGCTGATCAACGCGCTGATGGGGCTGCCGCCTGTCGTGGTCGGCCTGATCGTGTATCTCCAGCTTTCGCGCTCGGGACCGCTGGGCTTCCTGGGGCTGCTCTACACGCCGACCGCGATGATCATTGCGCAGACGATCCTCATCGCGCCCATCGTGGTGGCCTTGTCGCGCCAGGTCCTCGAAGACCTGCATCTCGAATATGCGGAACAATTTCGTTCCCTTGCCCTTTCGGCACGCCAGACCATCCAGGCACTGCTATGGGATGGCCGCTTTGCGCTCTTTACCGTCGCCCTCGCCGGTTTCGGACGTGCCGTGGCCGAGGTCGGCGCCGTCATGATCGTGGGCGGCAACATAGACCATCTGACCAGGGTCATGACGACCGCGATCACGCTTGAGACGTCGAGAGGCAACCTGCCGCTCGCCCTGGCCCTGGGCATCGTGCTGCTTGCACTTGCAATGGCCGTGACGGCGGCCGTGCACGGGATCCGTGCAGGAACCGCCGGACACGCCGATGCCTGAGCACACGGACAGGAATGACGCGACCGGAACGGGAGCGCGCCGAATCGAGCTGAGGGCGCTGGCCTACGACGTGGCGGGGACCAGGCTGATTGACGTGCCCGCGCTCACGCTCAGGCCGACCGGCACGACGGTCGTGATGGGTCCGAACGGCGCGGGCAAGAGCCTCCTCCTGCGCTTGATGCATGGGCTGATCCGTCCCTCCGCCGGAGAGATCCTGGTCGGGGGGAGGCCGCTCTCGCCAAGACAGTGCAAGGCCCAGGCGCTGGTGTTTCAGAAGCCCGTGCTCCTTCGGCGCTCGACCGTGGCGAACATCGACTTCGTGCTCAAGGCGCGCGGCAAGGATCGAAGCCGCTCCCGCAGCCTGCTGGATCGCGTGGACCTTGCGGCGCTGGCCGACCGGCCGGCCCGCCGCCTGTCCGGCGGCGAGCAGCAGCGGCTGGCGATCGCGCGGGCGCTCGCGACCGAGCCGGACACGCTGTTTCTCGACGAGCCGACCGCCAGCCTTGACCCGGAATCCGTCCAGGCGATCGAAGGCATCGTTGCGGCGGCGGCCCGGGACGGCGTCCGCATCATCTTCGTCACCCACGACGTCCAGCAGGCCCGTCGCCTTGCGGACGACGTCGTGTTCCTGAGCAACGGCCGCGTTGCCGAAGAAGCGTCGGCCGCCGCCTTTTTCAACGGCCCCGAAACCGATGTGGCGCGGGCCTATCTGTCCGGTCATCTCGACCGGCTTGTGGAGACATGAAATGCGACTTCCGGCGATTCTCCTTCTGGCGGGTCTTGGCGGGATGGCGGATGCCGGGAACGTCATCCTGCAATCCACCACCTCGACCGCGAACTCCGATCTCTACGACCATCTGCTGCCCAGGTTCGAGGCACGGTCGGGCATAAAGGTCAGCGTCGTTGCCGTGGGAACGGGCCAGGCGATCCGCAACGCGGCCAATTGTGACGGAGACGTGCTGCTCGTGCACGCAAGGCCGGCCGAGGAGAAGTTCGTCGCCGACGGCGGAGGCGTCGAGCGGTTCGACGTCATGTACAACGACTTCGTCATCGTTGGCCCGCAGGCCGATCCCGCGGGCATTGCGGGGCTTGACGATGTCGGGGCAGCGCTGAAGCGGATCGCGGAAGCCGAAGCCATCTTCGCGTCAAGAGGCGACGATTCCGGAACGCACCGCAAGGAGCGCACGCTTTGGGAAATGACCGGGATTGATCCGGTTCTGGCCTCGGGCCTCTGGTATCGCGAAACCGGGTCGGGCATGGGCGCCACGCTTAACGCGGGCATCGGCATGGGCGGCTACGTCATGACCGACCGGGCCACCTGGATCACCTATGGCAACACGCAGGATTACGGAATCCATGTCGAAGGCGATCCGCTGCTCTTCAATCAGTACGGGGTCATGCTCATCAACCCGGAGAGGTGCCCGAACGTGCGGGCGGAAGAAGGGCAGGCCCTCGTCGACTGGCTGATTTCCGAAGAGGGCCAGGACGCGATCGCGGCACACAGGAAAGGCGGCCAGCAGCTGTTCTTTCCCAATGCAAGGACGGCAGAGTGACCCGGCAGGCCCATGAATACCTGACGGTTCGTGAGCTGGCCGATCTGCTGCGAGTCAAGGAACGCAAGGTGTATGACCTGGCCGCCTCGGGCAAGGTGCCGTGCTCGCGGGCAACGGGCAAGCTCCTGTTTCCCGAGGCCGAGATCCGGGCATGGATGACGAACCAGCGAACCGGACCGGTGGACAGGAGGGATCGGCCGAATGTCGTCCTTGGCAGCCACGACCCCTTGCTGGAATGGGCGGTGCGGCAGTCGCGCTGCGGCCTCGCCCTGCTTCTCGACGGCAGCCGGGACGGGGCAACCCGGTTCAATGCCGGAGAGGGCCTTGCCGCCGGCCTGCATGTTCACGATGCCGCCACGGACACGTGGAACGAGGCCTTTGTCGAAAGGGAGTGTTCCGGGCAGGACGCCGTCCTCCTGTCCTGGGCCACGCGCCGCCGTGGCCTGGTGACCCGGCCTGAGGATGCGCGCCGCTGCAACGCCGTCAGCGACCTGGCTGGCAGGAAGGTCGCCGCGCGGCAAGGCGAGTCCGGTACGGACATCCTGCTCAGGCACCTGCTGGCGGCTGAAGGCATCTCGACGGACGACGTTCAGTTCACCGATCCGGTTCGCAGCGAGCAGGATGCCGTGCTTGCCGTTGCCGAAGGGCGGGCTGAAGTGACGTTCGGGCTGGAGTCCGTGGCGAAGCCGTTCGGCCTGGCCTTTGCGCCCCTTGTGCTGGAGCGGTTCGACATTCTCGTGGATCGCGGCGCCTACTTCGAGGAACCGTTCCAGGCGCTCCTGGCCTTTTGCCGCAGCCCGGCGCTTGCGGAGCGGGCGGAGGCGCTCGACGGCTACGACGTTGCCGGGCTCGGCGAGGTGCGCTGGAAGGCCTGAACGCGGGCGTCATGCGCGGTTGTCCGGTCCGGAGACCGGCCCCTTGGCAAGGTCGTGCGCGGCTCCCCCTGATTTTCCACCCGTCGGAGATGATGTGACGTGTCCGCCTTCAGAAGAAGCGGACCCGCAGTCGCCGGTTTCCGAGCCATGGGATGGGCTGGCGCCGTTCGGCGAAGCCCGCGGCGATCAGGAGCGGGTTGTTGGCGCGCCTTCCGAGCGAGACGACGATTTCCTCGGGCTTCATGTCGATGGTCGCGCTCGTGTTGACGACCTTCCGGAACAGGGTCC
>VYCX01000152.1:9177-13023 GCA_009843725.1 Boseongicola sp. SB0675_bin_26 | reverse complement strand
CGCGCGCCAGAGATCGCTCCGGGACCGCGCTTCCAGCGCGATGCCGTCCTTTGCAAGCCAGAGCGCGTCGACGACGGGCAGGGCGGGAAATGCGCCGTCGTGCCCGTCGAGTGCGGCGATGACCCCGCGGATGACGCGAGGGGTCACGAAGGGTCGGGCCGCATCGTGGATCAGGACGTTTCCCGGCGCCACGGGGACCAGCGCCTCTAGGCCGGCGCGAACCGATTGCGCGCGGGTTTCGCCGCCAACGACCGGGTCCATCAGGCGGTCCCGATCCACCCCCTCCATCGCCGCACCATACAGCTTGTCGTCTCCATTGCCGATGACGGCCAGGACGCAGGAAGTCTCCAGGACGGCGAGGACGCGTTCGACGGTGTGCCTGAGCAGCGCCTTGCCACCTAGATCGGCGTATTGCTTCGGCACGTCGCCGCCGATGCGCACGCCGCGGCCGGCAGCGACGATCAGGAGGGCGGTCGCGGTCATCGCCTCACCACTCGAACGGAGGGGCGACCTCGCGGTCCGCCACTGCCATCACGTCAGACACGATCCGCATGGGTGAAAGGTCAACGTCGCTTGACCCTAGCGCAATCAATCCGGCAAAGCGTTCGTAGAGCGCTTGGTATTCCCGATCCGGACCCGACACGGTTTCGTCACCGTCAATCAGCAGGCGTGCCCCGCCGTCACAAAGCAGCGCTTCCTTGTCGTCCGCCAGAATCCTGATGTCCCATTTCGGGGATCCCTCTTCCAGCCAGTCGAATTCCACGGACACCTTTGTTCCTTCCGAGTCGTGCAGAAGCATCCGCGCGGCGACAGGTGTGTCGCAATTCTCGGGAATCGAGAGGCTGGCTTCAGAAACGCCAAGGGGGCGTGGAAGAATTGCAGTCAGGATGGAAAGGGCGTTGATGCCCGGATCGAACACGCCGAAGCCGTCCGCCTGCCAGATCCAGTCCTGGCCGGGGTGCCAGAACCGGACATCCTCCTTCCAGTCGATCCTCACTTCCCTTGCCAGCCTGCCCTTCAGCCAGTCCCTGGTCGCACGCACGGCGGCGGCCTCTCGCGAGTGCCATGATGCAAAGAGCGTCACGCCCGACCTTTCGGCGAGCAAGGCAAGATCCCGTACTTCTGCAAGAGTCGTTCCGGGCGGCTTTTCCAGCATCACGTGGCAGCCGGTCTCGATTGCCAGCCTTGCGTCTGGATTGCGTGCCGCCGGCGGCGTGCACAACGAAACGCAATCCACTTCCGGCACGTTCTCGAGAAGGCTCGCCAGGTTGCGAAATGCGGGAATACCCTCCACCTCGGCGTTTCGGCTGGCCGTCGCGACAAGTTCGAAATCGGCACTGGCTTCGATCGCCGGAATGTGCTGATCCCTGGCGATCTTGCCGATCCCGACGAGTGCAGTCTTGAGGGCCAAGCGCGGTCCTTTCAATTTGGCCTGGGTCGTAAGTCGTGGCGACCATCCCGACGTTGGCTGTCATCGCAGCGACGCCAGAGGGGGCTTGGGCGAGGATGACATCGCCTGTCGCGAGCTACAAGTGGCCCAAGAGACGGGCGATTGTACCAGGGATTCATTCTGCGCGTCTGATTCACGTTGCCATCCTGGCGCGCGCTGCCGTACGCGCCCTGAGAAATCCCGCTCTTGCCTGGATACCTGACCCTCCCGACCGAATGGGTCAAGCCAGCCGACCAGACAGATCGAGCGCATTTGCCAATTTCCAAGGGCAGCTGGGAGTCCTGGAAGTCACTCGAATTCAAGTCTGGCGCAACGTCGTTGCCGCAAATGTTGCCCGGCGCGCTGGCCGGGATGTTCCCGCCCACCCACTTCAGGCAGACGATCGGTACTTCCTTGTGGAGTTCATTGCTCGTTGCCGCGTCGGGGTGGATGGAGACAATTGCCGCCGTCATTCAGGTTGCTTGGCTTGTCCGGGGGAAAGTATGGGTCCAATCGATCCATGTCACGATGCGTGTGCCTTGCACGCGCCGCACATTCGCATCAAGCCGCAAGTCCCTGCCAGATGGACCTGCACGCATAGGCCTCGGGCCTGCAGCACGCGACAATCTGACTCCTATTCGACTTCGCGGAATTCGCTGGAGGGCCGGAAGGGAATCCCTCGCGATTCAAGGGGCCAACAGCTGATTCTCTGGGATTCGGCCTCGCTCTTGCATGGCAACAATCCGAGATCGGGTCGAATTCCGTTTGGCCGATGACCTAGCCCGGCAGCACCGTCGGCCTCGACAGCAGCGGGAAGGCATGGTCCGGACTGCCGGGCAGCGAGCTCGCACGAGAGCGCCTTGCACCTTCGGGGGCGTCGAACGGGGACGTCCGCCGCGCAGACCGACCGGTTCCCTTCCAAAGCGTTCTGCACTGCAGACGATGCTGGCCCAGTCCGGAATTTCGCTTCTCGCGGCAATCTGATAGCCAGGCGACGGAGAGTGTGGAGATGTCAGAGATGGCGCGCAAGAAAGCAGGCAACCGCCCGCGGGTGACCTTCCTGGGTTATGGCGAGGCTGCGCGGGCATTCGTGCAGGGTTGGTCAGCGACCGGCATGCCTGACGTTTCGGCCTTTGACATCAAGACCGAGAGTCCGGGATTTGCGCGTGACGGAATGCGCGCCGATTACAGAGCTGATGGCATCCGGGGATGCGAGGAGTTGCATGAGGCCATCTCGGCTTGCGACGTCGTCTTTTCCATGGTCACGGCGGATCAATCTCTTGCCGCTGCCGAAGCTGCGGCAAGGTCCGGCATCGAGAACCGCCTGTTCCTCGATTGCAATTCGTCGGCGCCACAGACCAAGCAGGCGTCTTGCGACGCAATCGAGGCGGCGGGCGGAAAGTACATGGACGTCGCAGTCATGACGCCCGTTTTCCCCGCACTGCACAGAACGTCGGTGCTGGCAAGCGGCGCCCATGCAGACGAAGCCGAACAGACCATGAAGCGACTCGACATGAACGTTGCGGTCGTGGAAGGCCCCGTAGGAAGGGCCTCGGCGATCAAGCTTGTCCGCTCGATTGCCGTGAAAGGGATGGAGGCGATTGCCGCCGAGATGCTTGTCGCCGGGCGGAAGCTCGGCGTCACGGACGCAGTCATTGCGTCGCTGGATGCCACCTATCCCGGATTTCGCTGGGCGGAGCGGGGCGTCTATGCCCTGGATCGCATGATGATTCACGGAGAAAGGCGGGCCGCCGAGATGGAGGAGGCGGCGAAGATGGTGGCAGGCCTCGACTTGCCCGCCACGATGTCCGAAGCGGCGGCCCGGTGGCAGGCGCTTGTCGGTGCAATGGCACTTGATCCGGGAGAGCCGGACGCTGACAGGAGAGCCGATCTCGTGATTGCAGCGCTTGATCCGGATTGAAACTGGTTGCGCTCCCTCGACGCCCAGACTCGCGCCTGTCCGTGACTGCCAGGACGTCATGCCGTCCTGCAATCGGCCGAACGACGGTCAAGGAGCCGTCGCCGTTCCGGCCAACTGCCTTGCCTGCCTGCCCATGCGGGTCAGGTCCTGGTGCCGGAGCTCACCCGCCTCATTCCTCGCAATTTCGGACCCAACGCGAGTTTACTTCAACGTAGTCCGTGGAATTCCTTGGCATTTCACCCATGACGACCGCGGCCCTCGGCTGCCCAACCTGGCAAAGCCAGTCGTGGTCCCTGCGACCGCGGATACAGAATCAATGGTGGCGCCATGTTTGGGAACGACCGTTGCGGCCTTGTACTTTCGAAGTCGGGATCGGGTGCGCCAGTCCAGTTCCCACAATGGACGCCGCGGGAACACGCGAGAGCGTCGTATGGTCGAATGTCCGTGTTGCCTGCCATCCGCTACTACGTGACAACCGGATCGATCGGCCCGAATG
>VYCX01000152.1:4302-9167 GCA_009843725.1 Boseongicola sp. SB0675_bin_26 | reverse complement strand
CCCCCCACCCCCACCCCCCTCACCCCGGTCCCCCGCGCCCCTACGGCCCCCCCGACCGCAATCTCGATCGCTCGTCCGACGGCCAGCACTGTCGCCTCTCCCCGGGGCGGCCCGACAAGCTGGATTCCGATGGGCAAACCTTGCTCGGAAACCGCGACCGGAACCGAAACTGCGGGCAGCCCGGCGGTCGTGGCAAGAAAGGCGAACTTCATCCAGCCAAGGTAGTCGTCGAAGGTTTCGCCCTCGACCTCGTCGATCCATTCGATGTCCGAATTCCTCGGCATGCAGCTCACGGTCGGGCAGGCAAGCACGTCGAAGTCCTCAAGAAAGTCCTGCATCACCAGGAACAGCCGCGTCCGGTCGATGTGGGCATCGGCAAAGTCCTCTAGCGTCAGGGTCCGTGCATATGCCCAGTTGTCGCGCAGCGCAGGCTTGAAGTGTTGATAGACGTCCTCTGGCAGGCGTGAGAAGGAGGCCACGAGGCCAAGTGCCCGCAGCTTTCGGTAGGTTTCCTCCAGGCCGGTCAGGTCCGGGCAGTCCTCGATGACCGATCCGCCTTCGGCCTCGACCCTTTCGAGGGCCGATGCGAGAGCGTCACGGATCGGGGCTTCCACCGGGCAGAGGCCGCCAAGGTCGGAAGCAAAGGCGATCCGCACCTTTGGCGTCGATCTCGCAACGGCATCCTGAAATGACGATTCCGGCGAAGGCAGGGACAGCGGAAACCGCGGCTCGAATCCCGAGAGCGAGTCCAGAAACAGCGCGCAGTCCCGAACCGAACGTGCCATGGGACCGATCACGCCATCGCCAATGTGCGCTGCGCTGATGCCTGCAACGAGCGTCGTCGGCACGCGACCAGGCGTGGTGCGAAGCCCGACAACGCCGCAATAGGCCGCCGGCGTGCGCAGCGAGCCGCCGTGATCGGAGCCTTGGCTGAGCCATGTTTCGCCCGTAGCGAGCGAGGCTGCGGCCCCTCCGGAGGACCCGCCGGGGTTGAGAGCGGTGTTCCACGGGTTCCTCGTCGCGCCGAAGACGGCGTTGAACGTGTTGCCTCCCGCGCCCATTTCGGGCGTGTTGGTCTTGCCGACGACGATTCCGCCGCGCTGCTCCAGCCTTTCGACAAAGTGATCCGAGAAGTCGGGGACATGATCCGAAAGACCCAGCGTTCCGAACGTTGTCCGGACGCCCTTGACCAGATCCAGGTCCTTGATGCCCAGGGGCAGGCCGCCAAGCCAGCCCGGATGGTCCGCCTGCTCGTTCGCGAGCGTCTTGGCGGTCGCGCGGGCGCGATCGGGACATGTGGTGGGCATGGCGTTGACTGCCGGCTCGACCGTCTCGATCCTGGAAAACGAAGCGTCGAGAAGCTCTTCCGGGGAAATCTCCCGCCTTTTGAGGAGGTCCACGACTTCGCGAGCTTCCAAGGCGCATAGTTCCGGTCCGGTGAAGACCGGCAGCATTTCATTTCCCATGGTTGCCTCGCATTTGCTGCCTGCGTTGCTACGCGGACGAGGAATTATTTTCGCAATCGGCACGGAACCGTCGGATTCCGCTTGGTTCCGAAACGGAAGTAGCGCTAACTCCGCCGGGCGCACAAGGGGGCCGGAGCCATGGATTTCGGGTTGGACGAAGAGCAGGAGATGATCGTCTCCACGGTCCGGAGCTTTGTCGAGAAGGAGATCTACCCGTACGAGGTCGAGATCGAGCACACCGGGCATGTCCCGCGCGAACTGGGCGACGAGATCAGGAACAAGGTCGTCGACCTCGGCTTCTATGCCTGCAATTTCCCGAAGGAGGTGGGTGGTGCCGGGCTTTCCCACGTCGATTTCACGCTCGTGGAGCGGGAGCTGGGACGCGGCTCGATGGCGCTCACGCATTTCTTCGGGCGACCCCAGAAAATCCTGATGGCGTGCACGAGGGAGCAGCGGGAGCGCTATCTCCTGCCTGCTGTCCGCGGCGAGAGAATGGATGCCTTGGCCATGACCGAGCCGGATGCCGGGTCCGACATTCGCAGCATGAAATGCACGGCGGTCCGCAACGGAGGCGATTGGATCGTGAACGGATCCAAGCACTTCATCTCTGGCGCGGAACATGCGGACTTCTTCATCGTCTTCGTGGCGACGGGCGTCGACGAGACCCCGAAGGGTGCGAAGAAGCGGATCACCGGGTTCCTTGTCGACCGCGGCCATCCGGGCTTCGAAGTGCGGGACGGATACAACTCGGTCAGCCACAGGGGCTACAAGAACTGCATCCTGACGTTTGACAATTGCCGGCTGCCTGGAACCCAGGTGCTTGGCGAGGTCGACAACGGGTTTGCCGTGATGAACGAGTGGCTTTATGCGACCCGGCTGACGGTTGCGGCGTCTTCGGTCGGGCGGGCGCGGCGGTGTTTCGACTACGCGGTGAACTACGCCGCCGAGCGCAAGCAGTTCGGCCAGCAGATCGCGAAATTCCAAGGCGTAAGCTTCCAGATTGCCGACATGATCACCGAAATCGACGCCGCCGACTGGCTGACATTGGCCGGGGCATGGCGGCTGGACCAGGGGTTGTCGGCGAACCGTGAGATCGCCTCGGCAAAGCTCTATGCATCCGAGATGCTGGCGCGGGTGACAGACGCGACCTTGCAGGTATTTGGCGGCATGGGACTCATGGACGACTTCCCGATCGAGCGATTCTGGCGCGATGCGCGGGTCGAGCGCATCTGGGACGGCACCTCGGAAATCCAGCGGCACATCATCAGCCGCGAACTCTTCCGGCCGCTTGGCGCATGAACCATGAGGGACCGGGATGCGGGCGGGTGCGCATGGGTGATCTCCGACGCCTTCTGAAGCCTCGAACCATCGCCGTGATCGGCGGCGGAACATGGTGCGCGAACGTGATACGCGAATGCCGCAAGATCGGGTTCGCTGGCGAGGTTTGGCCTGTGCATCCGACCAGAGACGAAATCGACGGCCTGTCCGCGTACAGATCTGTCGAGGCTCTTCCTTCGCCCCCGGATGCAAGCTTCATAGGCATCAATCGCGAGGCAACGATCGAGGTGATGCGGAGATTGAGTCGGACGGGCGCGGGCGGAGCGATATGCTTTGCATCCGGCTTTCGCGAGGCGGATGCCGAATTGGGTGACGGCGGCGACATGCAGAAGGCCCTGCTGGAGGCGGCAGGCGAAATGCGCGTTCTCGGCCCCAATTGCTATGGATTGCTCGACCTCCTCGACGGGGTGGCGCTGTGGCCCGACCAGCACGGTGCCAGACGAACCGGGCGAGGCGTGGCCGTGATCACGCAATCGTCCAACATGGCATTGAACCTCACCATGCAGACGCGCGGCCTCCCCTTTGCGTATGTGGTTGCCGGTGGCAACCAGGCGCAGACGGACCAGGCTGAAATCGGGACAGTTTTGCTGGAAGACGAACGTGTGACCGCACTCGGCCTGCATGTCGAGGGCGTAGGGGATGTTCGCCGCTTCGAGACAATGGCGCGCACGGCGCAGTCCCTCGGCAAGCCGATCGTCGCCCTGAAGGTCGGCGTGTCCGAGCAGGCGCAGGCCGCAACCGTGTCCCATACCGCCTCGCTTGCCGGCAGTGCGACTGGCGCGCGTGCGCTTCTCGCGCGGCTTGGCATCGGGCAGGCGGAGAGCCTTCCGGTGTTTCTGGAAACGCTCAAGCTCCTCCATGTTGCCGGGCCGCTTGCGTCGAACCGCATCGCCTCGATGTCATGCTCGGGCGGCGAGGCGAGCCTGGTTGCGGACACGGCACTGTCAACCGGGCTGGAGTTTCCGCCATTGTCCGAGATGCAGCGCGCAGGCCTCGCCAAAGTGCTCGGCCCCAAGGTCGCGCTCGCCAATCCCCTGGACTATCACACCTACATCTGGCGGGACGGCCCTGCGCTGACGGCTTGCTTCACTGCGATGATGCAGGGAGATCTTGCCCTTGGCGTGGTCATCCTCGACATGCCGCACGCTGATCGTTGCGACCCGACCGAATGGGACAGCGTTCTGGAAGCCGTCGAGACAACCAGGAAAGCGACGCGGGTCCCGATGGCAATCGTTTCCACACTTCCCGAAAACATGCCGGAGGACGTCTCGGACCGGCTCGTTGCAAACGGCGTCGTACCCCTCGCCGGCATTCCGGAAGCGTTGGCCGCGATCGACACTGCGGCGCAACTTGGCAGGCCACGACCGGAAGCTCCGCCGCTCCTCATTCCAGGGCCGGACGGTCCGTCACGTGTCATCGCCGAGGCAGAAGCGAAGTCCGCGCTTGCCGCGCACGGACTTGACGTTCCCAAGGGCGCGCATGCGGCTTCACCGGAGGAAGCCGTGAAGGCGGCGGAGCAGATCGGATTTCCGCTGGTCCTGAAGGGCAAGGGCATGGCGCACAAGACGGAGGCAGGCGCCATTGCCCTGGATCTGCACGATCCCGCTGCTGTCGATCTCGAGGCCCGCCGCATGAAGACCGACGGCTATCTTGTTGAGGAAATGGTGGCGGGCGCGGTAGCCGAACTGCTCGTCGGGGTGATCGCCGATCCCGCCCACGGATTTGTCCTGACGCTTGGGGCCGGAGGCACGATGACCGAGATCCTTGATGACGTCACCTCGCTTCTCTTGCCGGTGACCGAGGATGATGTCCTCGTTGCGCTCGACCGGCTTCGCATCGCGCCCGTGCTCTCGGGCTATCGTGGCGCGGACGCCGCGGATTGCAGCGGGATTGCATCGGCGGTTCTCGCGGTACAGGACTATGTTGTTGCCAACGCAGAGGTTGTCCTCGAGGTCGAGGTCAATCCGCTCATCGCGACCTCAACCCGGGCGGTTGCGGCGGATGCATTGATTCGATTGAGGGATGAGAGATGACGGAACCGCCGATCAGGACAACCCGCAG
>VYCX01000152.1:0-4202 GCA_009843725.1 Boseongicola sp. SB0675_bin_26 | reverse complement strand
TTGATTCGATTGAGGGATGAGAGATGACGGAACCGCCGATCAGGACAACCCGCAGGGGACATGTTCTTGAAGTGACGCTGGATCGGCCCAAGGCCAATGCGATCGACCTGGCCACGAGCCGTGTCATGGGAGACGTGTTCACGCAGTTTCGGGACGACCCGGATCTGCGGGTGGCACTGGTGACGGCTGCCGGCGAGAAGTTCTTTTGCCCAGGGTGGGATCTCAAGGCTGCCGCCGAAGGCGATGCGGTCGACGGGGACTATGGGGCGGGCGGTTTCGGCGGATTGCAGGAGCTGCGCGGGCTGAACAAGCCGGTGATCATGGCGGTGAACGGCATCTGCTGCGGTGGCGGCCTGGAGCTGGCGCTCTCGGGCGACATCATCCTTGCAGCGGATCATGCAACCTTCGCCCTTCCCGAGATTCGCTCCGGCACCGTGGCCGATGCGGCGAGCGTCAGGCTCCCCAAGCGCATTCCCTATCACGTCGCGATGGAAATGCTGCTGACCGGGCGGTGGATCGACGCTGAAGAGGCGGCGCGCTGGGGGCTTGTCAACCAGGTGCATCCCGTGGCCGATCTCATGGAAAAGGCCCGCGAGATGGCGGATCTCCTTGCCGCTGGCCCCCCGCTTGTGCATGCCGCGATCAAGGAGATCGTGCGCGAGGCCGAAGACATGAAGTTCCAGGATGCCATGAACCGCATCACCAAGAGCCAGTTCGCAACCGTCGAAAGGCTCTATCGCTCGGAAGACCAGATCGAAGGGGCCCGCGCGTTCGCGGAAAAGCGCGACCCGGTCTGGAAGGGGAGGTAAAGGATGCCGCTTGCCATGAATCACGAGGTCTTCATCACCTGTGCCGTGACCGGCGCGGGCAGCACCCAGGATCGCAGTCCGCATGTGCCCAGATCGCCGGAGGAGATCGCAGGCGCCGCCATCGATGCGGCGAAGGCCGGGGCAGCCGTGGTCCATTGTCACGTGCGTGATCCCGAAACGGGCGCGCCCGCGCGCAAGAGAGAACTGTACCGGGAAGTGACCGACCGCATAAGGTCGGCCGATGTGGACGTTGTCCTGAACCTGACCGCGGGCATGGGCGGTGACCTGATATTTGGCTCGCCCGAAGAGCCGTTGCCGTTGCAGGATGGCACGGACATGGCGAGCGCCGAGGAGCGCGTGGCCCACATTGCCGAGTGCCGGCCTGAAATCTGCACTCTGGATTGTGGCACCATGAACTTTGCCGAGGCCGACTACGTGATGACAAACACGCCGGGGATGCTTCGCGCCATGGGCGGGCTGATGACAGAACTCGGCGTGACGCCCGAGATCGAGGCCTTCGATACCGGTCACCTCTGGTTCTCGCGCACGCTTGTGGAAGAAGGCGTGCTGAAGGCGCCGGCATTGGCCCAGCTTTGCATGGGCGTGCCCTGGGGTGCGCCTGACGACCTGAACACGTTCATGGCCATGGTCAACAACGTGCCGCAGGGATGGGCCTGGTCCGCCTTCTCGCTCGGCAGGCACCAGATGGCTTATGTCGCGGCATCCGTGCTGGCGGGCGGCAACGTACGCGTCGGGCTTGAAGACAATCTCTGGCTCGAAAAGGGCGTTCTTGCGACAAACGCGCAACTGGTCGAGCGTGCGGTGCGCATCATCGAGAACATGGGCGCGCGCGTGATTGGCCCTGACGAGGTGCGAAGCAAGCTCGGCCTGACCAAGCGGGCGCCCGCGGCGTGACCGGGTGTCGCTGCGGGGCGGTCGAATTCAGGCGCAATTGGCAGGAATGCCGCGCCTTCGGTCCGGCGGCGCCGATTCGGGGAACATTGCCTATGGCGCTCTTGAGCGCTGCATTTGACGGAGCAACTGGAGCGCTGCGATGCGGAGACCCAACATCGTTGTCATAATGGCCGACCAGCTGGCGCCGCAGTTCACGGGCGCCTATGGCCATCCGGTGGCGAAGACGCCGCACATGGATGCACTGGCCGCGCGGGGCATGCGGTTCGACGCGGCGTATTGCAACTCGCCGCTCTGCGCGCCCTCGCGCGCCGCGTTCATGTCCGGCCAGCTGATCAGCCGGATCGGCGCATATGACAACGCCAGCGAGTTTCCCGCCAGCGTTCCGACCTTCGCGCACTACCTGAAGGGCCTTGGCTACCGTACCTGTCTTTCGGGCAAGATGCACTTTGTCGGTCCCGATCAGAAGCACGGCTTCGAGGATCGCGTCACCACCGACATCTACCCGTCGGACTTTGCCTGGACGCCAGACTGGAACGCCAACGAGGAGCGGATCGACAAGTGGTATCACAACATGCAGACGGTCAAGGAGAGCGGTGTCGCCGTCGCGACCTTCCAGACCGACTATGACGACGAGGTCGAGTTTGCGACGCGACGCTGGCTGATCGATCGGGGCCGCGACCGAGGCGCGGGCGACGACGCGCCGTTCTGCCTTGTGGCAAGCTTCATCCACCCTCACGATCCTTACGTGGCGAAGCGCGAGTTCTGGGATCTCTATGCCGACGACGAGATCGAATTGCCCGGCATGACGCTTGCCCCGGACGAGCAGGATCCGTTTTCGCGGCGCGTCATGGACGGCATAGAGGCAAGCACGGTTCCCTTGACGGACGAGGAGGTTCGCCGGGCGCGCCGCGCCTACCTGGCGAATGTCAGCTATTTTGACAGCAAGATCGGCACGATCGTGAAGGCGCTGGGAGAGATTGGCGAACTCGAAAATACCCTCGTCATCGTGACCTCGGATCACGGCGACATGCTGGGAGAGCGAGGGCTCTGGTACAAGATGTCGTTCTTCGAGCATTCCGCACGAGTGCCGTTGATCATGGCGGGCCCGGGCGTAGCCCGTGGCGCGGCCCGGAATGCATGTTCGCTGGTCGATCTCTTGCCGACGTTTCTCGAAATCGCGGGCGGGAAGGAGTGCGTTCCGGAGGGGACTTTCGACGGGCGTTCGCTGATGCCGCTCGCGCGAGGCGAGATCGATCCCGTGGACGAGGCCATCGGCGAGTATTGCGCCGAAATGACGCCGTCGCCCGTGTTCATGATGAGGCGGGGCAACCTGAAATACATTCATTGCGATGCCGATCCTCCGCAGCTCTTCGATCTCGCGACGGATCCGGGCGAGACCAAGAATCTGGCAGGGCGACCGGACTGGTCCGCCATCGCCCGGAGCCTTGCAGAGGAAGTTGAAGCGCGCTGGGACAGCGAGGCGCTTCGCAGGCAGGTCCTGGATTCGCAGAGATCACGGCACTTCCTCAACGCGGCGATGGAAGCGGGGGCGGGCGAGGCGTGGGACTTCAATCCGCATCGCGACGCGGCGAACGAATATGTGCGCAACCACATGGACTGGACGGCGGCGGCGGCGCGCTATCGGTTCCCGCCGCTGAATGACACGTCCGAGGCAGAGTGAGCTCTCTACCCCCTGCTGCGGGAATCGCTGGGCATGCCAGTTCGGGGGAAGATGTTCGACGGCAACGCCTGCGGGGCCGCGCGCGCGGGTTTCATCGCTGATGCCCACCCGCGGGCATCGGGGTCCTGCATGAGCCAGAAGTGCGAAAGATCGATGCATGCCCCGTTCTCTGCCAATTGCTTCCCAACGCCGCAGAACTTGTCGATCACGCGTACGCTCTCCCGGTGCAGATGGCAGGAGGCAGCGCGCTGCTGCATCACGTCCAGGACAACCTTGATCAGCCGTTCAGGCGACCTGCTGAATCGGACTGGATCTGCTGGCAGCGATCTGTGGGCACACGACGCAAGATCGCGGTCGACGTAGATTGAACAGTGACGTGATGGAACCGACGCTGCTGCGGCAGTGCGAACAAGACGCTGCTTGCCATTCACTTTGTCGCCAATGCGGGTAGCCGCTGATCAACTGCGTTCGTCAATCCAGCAGCTCATGACTGTACGCTTCTCGATGCCGTAGCCAAGCCCTTCGTAGAACCGGCGCACTTCCTCGTTGTCTTCGCGGATCATCAGCATGACCTTGCGAGCGCCAAGATTCCGCAGCCAGGTTTCAGCATGCTGCATCAAGCGCTTGCCCAATCGCAGTGTGCGGCGCTCCGGCGCAACCGCGACATAGTAGACCCAGCCCCGATGACCGTCATATCCGGCCATGACGCTGCCTGCGACGTCGCCGCCGTTCCCTGCCGTGGCCACGAAAATCTCCGAAGAGACATTGGCGCGAGCACTTTCGATATCGTCAAGCGG
>VYCX01000094.1:10240-13152 GCA_009843725.1 Boseongicola sp. SB0675_bin_26 | reverse complement strand
TGCGCTTGCCGCGATTCTGATCTACATCTGGCTCCGGTTCGAGTGGCAATTCTCCATCGGGGCCGTCGCGGCCCTGTTCCACGACGTGATCCTGACCATTGGCATTTTCAGCCTTCTGCAGATTCGCTTTGACCTGTCGACGATCGCCGCGCTCCTGACCATCGTGGGATACTCGATCAACGACACGGTGGTGATTTTCGACCGGCTGCGCGAGAATCTGCGGAAGTACAAGACGACACCGCTGAAGGACGTGATGAACACGTCGGTCAACGAGACTCTGAGCCGTACCTTGATGACCAGCGGGACGACGTTGCTGGCGCTGATCGCATTGCTCACCTTCGGTGGCGACGTCATCAGGGGTTTCGTGTTCGCGATCACCTGGGGCGTGATCGTCGGAACCTATTCCTCGGTCTACGTGGCCAAGAACGTTGTCCTGATGCTGGGCGTGAAGCGTGACTGGTCAAGGCCGTCCGATGGCGGCGGCGCAGGCACCCAGTTTGCAAACGTGGATGCTTGAGCCTTTCGCGATTGCCGCCCAGACGGACGGGTTGTGGCTTCTGGGTCTGGGCGCGATCCTGGCCGGCATCGTAAGGGGCTTCACGGGCTTCGGCACCGCAATGGTCTACCTGCCGGTCGCGGCGCAAGTGCTTGGCCCGTTCGAGGCGCTCACCTCGATGATCGTGATGGACCTCGTGGCGCCGCTCATACATGTGCCGCGTGCCCTCAGGGACGGGCATCCGCCGGATGTTCTGCGCTTGGCCTGCGGGGCATTGATTGCCTTGCCCCTTGGTGTACTTGTCCTCGCCATGGTCGAGCCCGAAGTGTTTCGCTGGGGCGTTTCGCTCGTGGCCCTTGGACTTCTTGCCCTCTTGGTTGCCGGTGTTCGGTACAGAGGGAAGCCGACGTCGGCCATGATCTACGGCACCGGCCTTATTGGCGGGTTCACCGGCGGTTCCGTCGGGCTGCCCGGGCCGCCGGTCATCATCCTGTACATGGCCTCCACGCTGCCAGCCGCGGCGGTGCGCGCAAACAACACGCTGTACCTGATACTGGCCGAACTTGCCTTGCTGGCCGTATTTCATTGGCATGGATTTCTTTCGGTTCCGGCACTTGCGCTCGGAGGGATCCTGATCTTGCCCTACGTTCTCGGTAACTGGAGCGGAGCGATGCTGTTTCAGCCGAACGCCGAGCGCGCCTATCGAAACATCGCCTATCTGGTCATTGCAGGCTCGGCGGTCATGGGCCTGCCGTTGTGGGACTGAGGAGAGACCGTTGCGCATCACCGAGATCGCCTACACGGAAGCCCTGCCGGTCGACGGGTACGGGCCGGGAATCTTCCGCATCGGCGGCGAGGCCCATGACGCGCCGCTGGCGATTCTGCCGTCAGGCATAACGGCATGGGCTGGCCTGGAAGATTGTGACTCTCTCCTTGGCGCAGCTGGCCAGATCGATGTCCTCCTGGTCGGGACTGGGCCGGAACTGGCAAGGCTTCCGGAGGAGTTCTGCGACCGGCTGGCGGTGGCGGGCATTGGCGCGGAAGCGATGGCATCGCCGCAGGCGTGCCGTACTTACAACATCCTCCTGGGCGAGGGTCGTCGTGTCGGCCTGGCGCTGCTTCCGGTCTGAGCGTCGGCATGGAACCGCCGGATACGCTTAGATTGCAGGTTCATCGGCCCGCCGGTGTTCACGCGTGGAAGATTCCGCTAGGAGCCGGCCTGCGTTCAGGATCGGGCGCCAATCGGTCGCCGGTCACATGACCGCACCGTTGCTGACCCTGACCGGTCTTCATTGCAGCCGGGGAGGCGTTCCTGTCCTGGAAGACGTCTCGCTCACCTTGCATCCGGGCGAGGCGGTCGTGGTCAGGGGGCCGAACGGGTCGGGCAAGACGACGCTTCTCAGGACCATTGCCGGATTGCAGCCGGCGACCCAAGGGGGGATGGTTCGCGACGGAGATTCGATTGCCTATTTGCCACATGCCAACGGCGTGAAGGGCACGTTGAGCGTAGCGGAGAACCTTGCTTTCTGGGCCGGGCTTCACGGTGCTGGCGGCGTGGACGCTGCGCTCGATGCGTTTGCATTGGGCGTGTTGCGAAACCGACGTGCGCAGACACTGTCTGCCGGGCAAAAGCGCAGGCTTGCGTTGGCACGGCTCCTGGTGACAGGGAGACCGTTCTGGCTGCTGGACGAGCCCACGGACTCGCTGGACGAGGCGTCCGCGAGCCTCTTTGCGGATCTGGCGCGGGCGCATCTCGCAGCCGGTGGCGTCGCGCTCATCGCGAGCCATGCAGATCTCGGCCTGGACGCGCTGGTGCTTGATGTCGCCTCCTACTGGCCGACGGGCGCGGGTGCCCGCTTCGGTGACGAGACGTTCCTGTGATCCGCCTCGTGCTGAGGGACCTGAGGCTTGCCGTTCGCGCGGGCGGTGGCTTCGGGCTGGCGCTTGCTTTCTTCCTGATCGCTTGCGTTTTGGTTCCCTTCGGCATCGGGCCTGAGTCCGGACGTCTTGCGACCATTGCACCCGGCGTGGTTTGGGTTGGTGCGTTGCTTGCCTGCCTCCTTTCGCTTGACCGGATCTTCGCGACGGATTTCGAGGACGGCTCGCTCGAGCTTCTTGCAACCGCACCGCTTCCGCTCGAGGCTCTGGCACTGTCCAAGTCTGCAGCTCACTGGCTGACGACCGGGTTGCCCTTGTCCCTCCTGGCGCCGGTTCTTGCTCTGCTGCTCAACCTGCCATCCGCGGCGTATGGCTCATTGGTCGTGAGCCTGCTGATCGGCACGCCGGCGCTTTCGATGATTGGCACCTTCGGCGCGTCTCTGACGGTCGGGCTGAAACGAGGCGGGCTTCTCCTGTCCCTGCTTGTGCTGCCGCTTTACGTGCCGACCCTGATCTTCGGGTCCGAGGCCGTCAGCCG
>VYCX01000094.1:0-10140 GCA_009843725.1 Boseongicola sp. SB0675_bin_26 | reverse complement strand
TTGTGCTGCCGCTTTACGTGCCGACCCTGATCTTCGGGTCCGAGGCCGTCAGCCGCACCGCTGCCGGGCAGGGCAACGCCATGCCGCTGCTTCTGCTGGCGCTGATCACGCTTGGCAGCCTTGCCGTCCTGCCCTTTGCCTGTGCCATGACCCTTCGCGGCAACCTGCGTTGATCAGGACGAAGCGAGGATGCCGGCGCACGCGATGAACTCCACGACGGGCATCGCGATGAAAACGTCACGTGGCCGCGCAGGGCAAGGCGTCCAACTTGGTCGCAAATGTCTCAGGCTCGGGCGTCGCCCACCAGTTTCCAGAGGCCCGGAATGACAAGTGCGGCAAGCACGAGCTTCAATGCGTCGCCGATCAGGAACGGCCAGAGGCCCCACGCCAGGACAGGCTTGTCCCAGCCCACGACTTGACCAAGCCAAAGCAGGCCGGGCACGTAGATGATCGCGTTGCCGATCAGCAGCGCCAGGGCCATCCACTTGATTTCCCTGTCCCAGCCTTTGCGGGCGAACCAGCCGAGCGCCGTTGCGGCCAGGGCGTATCCGACAAGGTAGCCGCCGGTGGTGCCCATCATGTAGGTCAAACCGGTTGTCCCGGCCGAGTTGCCGGCGAAGACATCAAGCCCGAATGCGCCGACGAGCAGGTAAACCAGAATGGTGGACAGGCCGAGGGCCGGGCCGTAGGCCGTGCCGATTGCCAGGACCGCAAAGGTGCCCATGGTGATCGGAACCGGCCACATGGGCACCTTGAGCTTAGCCGCAATCGTCAGGGCAAGAACGCCCGCGACAACGAGGGCGATACGCTTGATCCAGATTCCGGTCTCGGTCGTTTCCCAGAACGTGTCAGCAAGAACCGGACGGGTGGCGAGCGTTGTCATGGGCCTGTTCCTCTGTTCAGGATTCCTTTGGCGGGTGCTTATCATGCGACACCTCGAACGTGCAAGGTGGCAAAGTGCGGACAGGCGATGCGACAGTGCGCGAAGCTGCGCAATCGAAACGGATTCACGGGCGCGGACATCGTTCGGGCCGCTGTCACGGCCGAGCGCCGCAAAGGCAAGAAAATGAACCTGAATTGCTGGACTTGTTCTTCGTCACCCGCCTTGATCGGGCGTGTAGGTGGAGTTCATGACGTAGTCCTTGCGCGGCCCGGTCACGGTCCACACGCTCCCCCAGATCGGCCAATGCGCAAAGTCGTAGGCGACATGGTATCGATCCGGCGGACAATCATGGACCGCCTCGGGATCGGCGATTCCGAGAGGGAATTCGTGAAACGGTCGCATGTCCGCGAAATGAACCCTCAACAAAGACCCGTCCTGCTTCCAGACAAGGCGTTGGCGGGCCTCAAGAGCCTGGTCGTCGAGCCGGAGAAGCCCGGACTCGTCCTGAATCAATCGGGAACCCGAACGAGTGAACACGACCTCGCCAGTGAGAGAATTCTTGCGACCGTCGGCATGCCGGATCTGGCGCACCAGAGACCATTGACCGACGAGAGACCAAAGCGATGCAATTTCGGCCGACCTTGCCTCAGCAAGCGATTCCATCGGTCCTTCTTGTCCCTCGAGAGATGTCAATTTCGGTTCCGCCAGAAAAAACCATACACCAGTTCCACACCAGTTCCACGTCTCGGCGTGACTCGAAATTGCGGACATGCTGCTGCACTGCCGCACGACTTGCCAGAATGCGAATCTGTTGCAGGCGCGACGGAATACGCAGGGGCATTCCCTGCGGCGGTGTCTGCATTCATCAGACCAGGTGTCGGTTACACGACATGACGGCAATGGCACGGCATGACCAGGGCGGGGGCGTAGTGCAAGCACCACGTCCCTGTCTGGAACAGGTCTGCGCCGACGCGGCGATCAATCTCGCGTGATTGGGGCTGTCATGTCTCGGGAGCGGATGCCACGATCAGCAAGAGATTGGGAGGCATGTCGGGAATGGGGAGACAGTCCATGCAAATCATCCGCTCGTTCTGCGTCTTGGTGCTGGCTCTTGGGCTGGGCACGGCCGGGCCCGGCTTGTTTGGCCACGGCAAGGCGAGTGCAGAACCCGCGTTCTGGAAGCACGAATGGCCAAATACGGATTTCGAGACCACGAGCATCGAGAACTGGAGGGAGATCATGTCCGGCGGACCGCCAAGGGACGGAATCCCGGCGCTCAGCGCCCCTGAGTTCATAGCCGTTGCCGAAGAGGACACGATCGGGGACAGGGAGCCGGTGATCACGGTCGAGATAGACGGCTCCGTGCCGCGGTCCTATCCGGTGCGCTACCTGACTTGGCACGAGATCGTGAACGACACGGTTGGCGGCGTGCCTGTGGCCGTGACGTTCTGTCCGCTTTGCAATTCGGGGTTGACCTTTGACAGGCGCGTGGACGGGCGGGTCCTGACCTTCGGTGTGTCCGGAAAGCTCAGGAATTCCGACATGGTGATGTTCGACCGCGAAACGGAGAGCTGGTGGCAGCAGGCCATCGGCACGGGCATCGTGGGCGAACTGACTGGCACCGAACTCGTGCCGCTGCCGTCATGGATGGAAAGCTGGGCGGAGTTCAAGGTCAGGAATCCGGATGGCCTGGTCATGGACCAGCCCAAGTGGCCTAGGATGTACGGGCGAAATCCGTACGTGTCCTACGATTCCTCGCTGCGCCCTTTTCTCTACGCTGGCGAACTCCCGCCGCACGGCATTCCTGCCTTGGCGCGCGTGGTCCGTGTAGGCGATCAGGCCTGGCCGGTGAGCCGTTTGCGCGAGGAGGGCCAGGTGACCGAGGCGGGCGTGACGATTTCGTGGACGAGCGGGCAGGCCTCCGCGCTGGATTCGAGCGACATCGGTGCGGGGAAGGACGTCGGCACGATCCGGGTGCGTGATGCGCAGGCTCGGGACGTCCCGCATGACGTGATGTTCGCGTTCGCCTTTCATGCGTTCTGGCCAGACGGGAAATGGATGCTGGGCGGCTGAACCGTCATGGCGCGTGTCTGCACGTGATTGTGTCCTGCCCGAACTCGTGACGTCACGGCAGCTCCAAGGTCCGCCGCGAACGAACCGCAATTCAGTGTCCGGAGATCAGTTCGGTCCGTGCGGCTGCCGTCGCCAAAGCGTGCGAAGGAAGGGGAGAGCACGCAATCAAGTTGACGGGCTTGCGACGACAATCGCAAGACGTGTGCGGCACCGTTGCCCTTGGCACTTCAGGACAAGGCCGGCCGCCAATCGATCGCGACCGTGAATCCCGTTTCGGCACGGGGCGGCGGGCGCGTGAATTCGCGCGCTACGCCGGATGCGTGATCGCAGGCTTCAGGCACAGGGTGCCAGAAGGCCCAACGGGTCCGACACTCCGAGCGCGGCAAGGGTCTGCATTTTTTGGCCGGGACCGTGCCTGTCTGGCGGCTCTGGACGAGGCGCGGAGCCATTGTCACCTGACCCGTCTTTTCGCTGCGCCTTTCCGCGCCAAGTGCGACAAACTGGCCCTCGGCAGCTTTTTGCTCGCAAATTCGGGCCTGATGGCGTATGATCAGGGGGTCATGAGTTTGACTGAAGCGATTTCATCCGCCAGCGATTGCCCGGGCCGGAAGCGTTTATCCAAGCTGGAAGGGCGGGACACCCGCCGAACTTCGAGACGGCATTGCGCAGCCCATGCCGTGCCGGAACCTCAGGCAATGCGGGAAACGACACTAAACGTCCGGGTGCGTCGCATTTGCACCGCGTGGGGCGTTGGCCACCCCGACGAGCCGTGAATTCAGTCGTCAGGGCTGGAACGCATTGCGCTTCAGTCGACGGCATGAATCCCTGTGGTTTGGAACATGCTGCCCGGATTCGGCTCGCCGACGCATGCATGCGCCTTGCGCCACCAAATGAGCGTGGCCGCCGACATGTCGGTCGGTCGGTTCCGATGAAGTCAGGAAGCAGCCACCGGATTGCCGTTGGGAACCCAGAGACGGGGGTATTGGAAGTATGAGTAAACACACAGGAAAGGATCAGCCGCACGGCCGGTACCGTGCACTGACCGCAAGGCACCTCGACAGGATTGCCGAACATGGCAACGTGCGAGGTGAAGACCTGTTCGCGATGCGTGTCGTCAGCAAGGTGCTGCCGTTCCGCACCAACCGGTATGTTCTCGAAGAGCTGATCGACTGGGACAGGATCCCTGATGATCCGGTCTACCAGCTGGTTTTCCCGCAGAAAGGCATGCTTGCCGACGAGGATTTTCATCGTATTGCGGGTCTGCTGGCCCGCGAAGCGCCAGCGCATGAAATCGACGGCGCAGTTGGCAAGATCCGTGCCCGCCTCAATCCCCATCCTGCCGCGCAGCGTGAACTGAACATACCCGGCGGGGCGGACGGGGCATTGGAGGGAATCCAGCACAAGTACCGCGAGACCGTCCTGTTCTTCCCGAGCAAGGGCCAGACCTGCCATGCCTACTGCACTTTCTGTTTCCGCTGGGCTCAGTTCGTTGGCGACAAGGAGATGAAAATCGCGTCAAATGATGCTCGGAGCCTTCATCAGCATCTCGCCTCTCACAGGCATGTCTCCGACCTGCTGGTCACTGGCGGCGATCCGATGGTCATGAAGACCCGTGTGCTGGCACGCTACTTGAGGCCCCTCGTCGACAATCCGAAGCTTGATCATGTGAGGAACATCCGGATCGGCACCAAGGCGCTTACCTTCTGGCCGCACCGTTTCGTGCATGACAAGGATGCCGATGACCTTTTGCGCCTGCTGGAGCACATTGTGCGCGCAGGGCGCCATGTCGCCATCATGGCGCACTTCAATCACTGGCAGGAAATGCGGACCGACGTCGTTCGCGAAGCGATCCGCCGCATCCGCGACACCGGCGCGATCATCCGCAGCCAGGCGCCGCTTCTCAACCATGTCAACAACGATCCGAACGTCTGGGCGCGCATGTGGAGTACGCAGGTCGGCCTCGGCATTGTCCCCTACTACATGTTCGTAGAGCGGGACACGGGGGCAAAGTGCTATTTCGAGGTGCCGCTGGTGCGCTGCCACGACGTGTTCAGGCAAGCAGTGCAACAGGTCTCAGGTCTTGGCCGTACGGTTCGCGGCCCGAGCATGAGCGCGACACCCGGAAAGGTCGAGGTGCTCGGTGTTCAGCGACTCGCCGGCGAGAAGGTCTTCATGTTGCGCTTCCTGCAGGGTCGCGACCCCGACTGGGTCGGTCGGCCATTCTTTGCCAAATTCGACGCGCAGGCGACCTGGCTGGATGAACTCGAACCGGCCTTCGGCGAAAGCGCGTTCTTCTTTGAGGACCGGACTGCTCCAGTCTTGCAGGCAGTGTGAGAGACCGAAAGACAGGAGAAGTGCGGATCTCCGTGCAGGCATCAGGAATCGGCGACGAAATTCCTTAGCCGAATCCCCTGCGCCATTTCATGTTTGGGGTGTTTCCAGGCACTGAATGTTGGCCTGGCGCCAGCTGGTGCATCGGCGGCGCCTTGTTAGAGATTCAAGTGGCGGAGAGACAGTCCGAAAGTTAATATTTATCAATGTGTTAAGGTGTTGATGCAAATGGACTTGTCGCTCTGACGCGCTGCAGGTCTTGCAGCAAAACGTGCAACAGATTTGGGCCACTTTCGTTACCTGACGCCCTACTCTCTGGGCAACTGCCACTATGCGCTGATCAATGCCGCCAGCGACACCCCCCTGCGCCACGGCATGCGGACAGCCGAGCCGTTGTGCTCCAGGTCGCGAAACCGCAGCAACGCGCTCCAGTTCTTGGCTGCCGACGGTCCAAGCCGATGTCGTTGCAGCGCAGGTCCCCGAAACCGGTCATTGGCCATCGGTCAGTTGCGGAGGCTCTGATCGCATGGGAATTCTGCAGTCAGGCTCTCTGACGAATTGCGTGAATGTCGCATATGAGGGATACGAGACCGCTCCGAGAGGCTATCGTGCAAGCGAGCTTCATTGAATCGCACGGCATGACATCATTGGCCCCTCCCACTTCCAAAGCGGATGCCCGCAGGTTCGGTGTGCTTTTGGTGTTTGCCGCCGGGGTCCTGTGGTCAACGGTTGGTCTTGGAGTTCGCATGATCGAAGACGCTGTCGTCTGGCAAATCTTGCTCTATCGATCAATCAGCATGTCGCTGTTTCTTTACGTGGTCATTCGCGTGCGGTCGGGAGAAAGCCCCTTTGTCCTGATCCGCCGCGCCGGATTTCCTTCGGTTATCGCCGGGCTTTCGCTGGTCGCAGCCTACTCCGGCGGGATCTACTCAATGCAGAATACCTCGATCGCGAATGCAATGCTGCTCTTTGCAACAGCACCTTTTATGGCTGCGGTCCTTGGTTGGATCATTCTGCGCGAACGCGTGCGCCTCGCGACCTGGGTTGCGATTGCCGTTGCCATGGGCGGGATCGCGATCATGGTTGCCGACAAGTCCGGCAGCGTCCTCCTGAAAGGCAGTCTTGCCGCACTTGGGTCGGCACTAGGCTTCGCCGTCTTCACCGTTGCCTTACGATGGGGACGGACGGTCGAAATGCTCCCATCGGTATTTCTGTCCGGTCTGTTCGCCGTCGTCGTCACATTCGGAATATGCCAGTTCTCGGGGCTGTCCGTTGCCCTCAGTTTGCACGACGGCACGATATCCATGGGCATGGGGGTCTTCCAGGTGGGGGCAGGATTGATCCTCTACACGCTGGGGTCACGCAGTCTCCCTGCTGCAGAGCTCGCCCTATTGTCTCTGGCCGAGGTACTGCTGGGCCCGCTTTGGGTCTGGCTCTTCCTTGGCGAAACAGCGAGCTTCAATACGCTGATTGGCGGTGCTGTGCTGCTTGCGGCGATTGCGGGCAATGCAGTATCAGGCAAGCGACGCAAGCCTCCGCCAATCACCGCACCTTAAGGATGCTGCGAACGGCCAAGATCTGCCGCTGTGCGGGCCATCAGAATGTTGCGGTGCAGCCCGTCAAAGCAGACCTTGATCAATGACGCAGCAGCTTGGGTGTGGGGATGACCGCAACGCAGGACTCTGCCGAATTTTGCGTGCGTAGCGGATGCAGGTGCAGAGTGCCTATAAGGATTGCTCGAGCTTGCGGCAACGAGATTTAGGCGGCGCAGCGGTCTTCCGCGGACCAGCCATTCGATGGTGTCAGAACCAGCCGAATCCAATTCGTCCATTCGCTGCGTTCGGTTTAAAGAGTCGAGACTTGGGACGAAGTGCCCCCAGCGACCAGTCAGGTCTTTCGCTAGCCAGTTCAGCTCGATGAGACCCTCGAAGTCAAGAATCGGAAGCGCTGCTAGCCGACCTGCTCGCGCACCTGGCCAGCATGACTGGATTCCGCAGCGAATTCAGGGCGTCGAACCGCCCAGATTGGTACCAGACGACCGAACGGCAAAGCCTCCATCTCTCTTGTCTGCGCTCCTTTGCAGAAGCCATGCAATTGCCTGAAATACTGTCAATTCTGACCATTGGCGGGCAGGGCCGGCGGACGCCATTGACCCGCAAATCCGGGCAATTGCCGCGTAACGGACGTTGTTCCACAGAAACGGCAGGTTGCGCAGGACTGCCGCCACCTCGATGGGCTAATTGAGAAATCGTCCCGATCCGAACGAAAAGGCGCGGGATATCCACGCCAAGAGCAGTTCAAGGAACAACATCTTTGCCGCTTTCCTGCGCGGTGCGTCTCAGCACGGAGCGGGTCTTCGCTCTTGCCCAGCGTCTTCTCCTTGGCCGGCGTCCAAAGGAGCTCCAGCGCCTTGGTGACCGTGAAGCGCGGCGCGGGAGCGGTGCGAAAAAGGACGGCGGCTTCAGCCGGGTCAGGTTGGTTCGCGGGGATTGGGATGGCCTCGACACATCCAATAACGGCCGCTGCCGGCAACTTTGCGACAGCGCCGGAACCCAGATACCGATAGCCCCCACGCCCGGGGCCAGGTCGCGTGTTGCCTCGTGGCGTGCCGCGGCATTATCGCCGTCCCCGGCCAGCCGCGCCTGCCAGGCTTCGCTCATCTGGCTGCACGCGCGGTCCGCCCTGCTGCGGGCGACCGTCCCCAAGCCGATATGCAGGCTGATCCAGACCAACTCACGTGGGTCAACGCCGCGATATTGGCGCGGGACGCGGCGGCGGAGATGGTAGAGACGGCCTCATCTTGCGATGCTCAGGGCAAGAGAATTCCCGCGTTTGTGCAGCAAATTGCGTAGCAAAATGCGCAGCAGATCAAGCGGACGAAGAGCCGCAGTGAGTGCGAAAACGCCGAAAATTCCCTATTGTCAGAGTATTGGGGTGCGTCGCCCAGAGCCCAAAGTGGCGGAGAGACAGGGATTCGAACCCTGGGTGGGCTTGCACCCACAACGGTTTTCGAGACCGCCCCGTTCGACCGCTCCGGCACCTCTCCGCAGGGCTGGGAGGGCCGGATACTTGATAAGGCAGTCTGACGCAAGGCACTTTGGCACGTCCTTAAGCGGATCCTTGTCCCGTTTCAGGGTGCAGAACCTCTTGATCCGCACTTTGCCCGCTGAGCACATGAACGCGCAACTTGTCGGATTGGCAATGATTGGTCGCGCGGTGGCAGCAGGATGGAGATTGCCTCCTGCGTGGCGCGGACGGGGTCGTCACCGAGCATGCCTGTCTGGCGCCGCCGTGGTTGGGTCAGCTGATCGGAAAGCCGCAGACGCTTGAGAATGTCGGGTGCGAACCTGATGTCCTGCGGGCCAACCGCCATGAAGCCGGTCCGCGGCGGGCAGAATTCCGCATCGCAGTGTTCCGAAAGCCCGCCCGGATGTGTAGATGTGTACAGAAGGGTACAGATGGCGGACAGGAGATTTCTGCCTCAGCTGACTTTCATTCGTGGAGTTCTGAATGTTGCCGCACAAGCGAGAGAAACGTCATTTGGAACGATGTTCGCCACTTCGCCGCTTCCGCCCCGCGGGTGACGATCATGACACGGTCGATGCCGCTGGCCGTGAACGACGATTTCGAGGAGAATGTCGCCATCGCAGCCAACATTCTCGTAGACCCCCGGCGGTGCACCGGGCGGCACGCTGCCTTGGCCAATGTGCGTTGAGCTGTTCCGGAATCTGGCGGCATTCAACTCGTTGCTCATGGCGCCCGCAAAGCAGCTCGCAAGATTGGGCACGCGGAACTGCCCCATCACCTGGATTCTCTTCTGCGCGCTGGTCCTGTGTGGGATGCATGGCACCGTGTGCCACCCCGGCGTCTCGAGGAGCGTCACCCTGTCTCGTGCATTGGTCGGGGCGCGCCCAGCTTGAAAGGAGAACACGGCGGAAGGAAGGACCGCTTGCGGCCTCGTTGGCGCTGGAGGACGTATCGTCCACGCGTCCGTCACGCTCTTCGTCCACGAGGAGGGCCAACGGGAAGGGGCTTCCACGGCATGCGGGACATTGCGCCGGTCGAACTGCCCGGCGGGACGACGTCTGGGCCCGTTCGCGAACTGCGTGCCGCGCGACGGCTGAAGCCGTCATGGCCGGGTCAGGGGGTCGGGCGTGAGTCGCTCGACCGGAAAGCCGATGGCGCAAGCAGTGCGGAGACTGGAGTCGCGGCTTGGCGGCTGGGCCATCGAGCGGCGGCGCACGATCATCGCCGCCGCCTTCGTGCTGTCGGCGGTCGCGGCGAGCGGCACGGCATTTCTCGAATTCTCCGCCGACGACCGGATCTACTTCTTCAGGGACAATCCCCAGCTCGTCGCGGCCGAGGCGATGGAGAACACCTATGGCGAGACCAGCAACGTCTTTTTCGCCGTCGCGCCCGAGGACGGCAACGCCACCTCCGCCCGCGCGCTTGAAGCCGCCCTTTGGCTCACTGACGGAGCGTGGCAGATTCCGTTTGCCGCCCGTGTCGACTCGCTGACCAACTTCCAGCACAGCATGGCTGACGAGGACGACATCGTTGTTCGCGACCTCGTGGACGGGAGCGCCTTGGGCGATGCCGCGGAGCGGGCCCGAGTTCGTGCGACCGCGCTGGCGGAACCGCTCCTGGCGGGGCGCCTGATCGCGCGCGACGGCGGGGTCAGCGGCGTCAACGTCACCGTGGCGCTGCCGGGCGGGGACAAGATGCGCGAGGGCGCCCTGGTAGCCGAATTCTCCTATGGGCTCGCCGAACGGGTTCGCGCGCGGTTCCCCGGCATTGATGTGCGCGTGACCGGCCTGGTGATCTTCAACCAGGCGATCATGCAGGTCTCGCTC
>VYCX01000385.1:11326-13251 GCA_009843725.1 Boseongicola sp. SB0675_bin_26 | reverse complement strand
GCAAGAACCTCGATCTGCGTGGTGACGTCCAGCGCGGTCGTCGGCTCGTCAAAGATGATCAGGTCCGGGCGGCACGCCATGGCCATCGCCGTCATGGCGCGCTGAAGCTGGCCGCCGGAAACCTGGTGGGGATAGCGGAAGCCGATGCTGTCCGGCTCGGGAAGCTGCATGCGGCGATAGAGGTCGGTCGCGTCGCTTTCCGCCTCGTCGCGGCTCATGACCCCGTGCTTGACCGGCGCCTCGCTGTACTGGTCGATCAGCTTGTGGGCAGGGTTGAAGCTCGCAGCGGCCGACTGCGCCACGTAGGCGATGCGCCGTCCGCGAAGGCCGCGCTTCGTTGCCTCGCTGGCCGCGCGCATGTCGATTCCGTCGAAAGTGATTTCGCCGCCAGAGATGCGGCAGCCGTCACGCGCGAATCCCATGGCGGCGAGGCCGATCGTGGACTTGCCCGCACCGGATTCGCCAATGAGGCCGAGAACCTCCCCTTTGCGCAGCTCCAGATCCACGCCCTTGACGATCTCGAGCCACTCCTCGTCCGCGCGGCCCTCGATGCGCAGGCCCTTCATGGACAGAAGGAAGTCGTCCGTGTCCGGCATCGCGTTACTCCTTCAGCCCGCTTGCGCGATGCAGCTGCCAGTCCACGACGAAGTTCACGCAGACTGTCAGGAGCGCGATCGCGCCCGCAGGCAGGAGCGGGGTGATGTCTCCGAACGAGATGAGCGTGGCGTTGTCTTTCACCATGGACCCCCAGTCCGCCGTGGGCGGCTGAATGCCGAGGCCCAGGAAGCTGAGCGCGGAAATCATCAGGAAGACGAAGCAGAAGCGCAGGCCGAACTCCGCCACGAGCGGCGCCATTGCGTTCGGCAGGATTTCCCGAATGTTGAGACGCAGGAGACCCTCTCCCCGAAGCCTGGCTGCCTCGACATAGTCCATGACCACGATGTTCATGGCGACGGCGCGCGCGAGCCGGAACACGCGCGTGCTGTCGATCAGCGCGATCACGAGAATCATGTTGACGATCGAGGTGCCGACGATGGTCAGCAGCAGCAGCGCGAAGATGAGGGCAGGGATCGCCATCAACACGTCGACCACACGACTCAGCACCTGGTCGACCCACCCGCCGACCGACGCGGCGAGGAGTCCCGTCATGACGCCCAGCGTGAAGGCGAGCGCCGTGGTGATGAAGGCGATTCCGACCGTGTTCCGCGCCGCGTATATGAGCCGGGACAGCATGTCGCGGCCCAGGTTGTCGGTGCCGAGAAGGTGCACGTCGTCCCAGGGCTGGTACTCGGTGCCGACAACCTCGGTCTCCGGAAACGGCGCGACGAGGGGCGCAAAGACGGCGAGAAGGATGTAGATCAGGATGACCAGCATGCCGAAGCTTGCCGTGAGAGGCGCCGTGCGCAGCTCTCGGGCGATCGGCCTGGGACTCGCCGCAACGACGGCCGCGCGAAAGATCCAGCCGGCTGCGAGACCGACGATGACGGCGACTGCGAGCCAGAACAATCCGGTGGTGAGTCCCATGCCCGCCTCCTAGCGTCCGTGCACCAGGCGGGGATTCGACAGGGTCGCAAGCACGTCGGCCGCAAGGTTCAGGAACACGTAGGCTGCGGCAAAGACCAGGGCGACGCCCTGCACGACGGGCATGTCGCGCGCCGCAACGCTGTCGACCATCAGCTGACCCAGGCCGGGATAGACAAAGACCACTTCCACGACCACGACGCCGGTGATCAGGTAGGCGAGGTTCAGCGCGATCACGTTGATGATGGGGGCGAGCGCGTTCGGAAGTGCATGCTTCACGATCACGCGCATCGGGTTCATTCCCTTGAGCTGCGCCATTTCGATGTAGGGCGAAGCGAGGAGATTGATGATCGCCGCACGCGTCATCCGCATCATGTGCGCGGTCACGACGAGGGTCAGCGTGA
>VYCX01000385.1:0-11226 GCA_009843725.1 Boseongicola sp. SB0675_bin_26 | reverse complement strand
CCCCGGAGGACATCCATGAGCCAGCCTGCGTATCGCACGTGCATCGGCTGGTCCAGGCCAAGCTGTCGCCTGAGCGCCGCCACGGTTTCAGGGGTTGCCGACTGGCCCAGGATTTCCTGGGCGAAGTTTCCGGGCAGGAGTTCGGTGGCCAGGAAGATGATGAGCGACACGACGAAGAGCGTCAGGATGCCGAGCGCAATGCGCTTCAGGATCATGTTGGCAATGTGAGACATCGAATTCCCTTGCTGTCACATCGGTCAGCTCTTGGCCGCTGCAGGAAAATGCCCCCGACGCGGTCGTCGGGACCGGCCGGGGGCAATGCGGGTCAGATCAGGCGAACCACCAGCGCTCGCCGATCCGATGGCCGTCGTTGCGCCAGTTCGACGCGACCTGATCCGGCTTGACCAGGGTGTCGCTGTAGGCGCCGACGTAGGCGGCGAACATCGGAATGATGATTCCGCCTTCGTCCGAAACAAGCTGCTGCATCTCGAAATACATCTCGCGACGCAGGTTCTCGTCGAGTTCGGAGCGTGCCGAGACGAGCAGTTCGTTGAAGCGGTCGTGGCTCCAGTAGGTCTCGTTCCAGGGAACGCCCTCGGCATAGGCCGTGGCGAACATCCAGTCCTCCGTGGGGCGGCCGCCCCAATACGTGCCGACAAAGGGCTTCTGCATCCAGACGTTGCTCCAGTAGCCGTCGTTCGGCTCGCGCACGACATTGAGGCTGATGCCGGCCGAAGCTGCCGATTCCGAGAACAGGACGCCTGCGTCGATCGCGCCCGCGAACGCCGCGTCGGCGAGGTGGATGTCGACGCTGAGGCTGTCGAGGCCAGCCTGCTTGAGGTGGAACTTCGACTTGTCCGGGTCGAGTTCCTTCTGGGGCAGGTCGGTGTTGAAGAAGCGCGCGCCCGGGCCGATCGGATGGTCGTTGCCGAGCGAGCCGTAGCCGTTCAGGATCGTGTCCACGAGCTGCTGGCGATTGATCGCGTATTTCAGCGCCAGCCTCACGTTCACGTCGTCGAAGGGCGCCGCGCGGGTGTCCATCGGGAGCCCGTAGTGCTGCGTGCCCGTCACCGAAAGGATCTCGATGCCCGCGGCCCGTCCAAGCAGCGACACGGTATTGAGGTCCACCGTGTCGATGTAGTTGACCTCGCCCGAGATCAGGGCGTTCTGGCGTGCGGCGTCGTCATGGATGACGATCTGCTCGATGGCATCGATGTAGGGCAGGCCGCTCTTCCAGTACCCTTCGTGGCGCTCGTAAAGCGCGCCGACGCCGAATTCGAGGTCGACGATCCGGAACGGTCCGCAGCCGTCACGGGTCTCGGGATCGATCTTGCCATCCTTCGCCGGAAGGATCGGAAGGTGATAGTCGGACAGGACGAACGGGAAGTCGGCATTGCCGTTGGCAAGCGTGATGATCACGTTCATGCCGTCGGCCTTCATGTCCACGATGTCCTCGACGATCGGCTTTGCGGCAGAGGTGGAGTCCTCTCCGCGGTGATGGTCGATCGACGCGATCACGTCCTCCGCGACGAGCCTGTGCCCGGAATGATAGTCGACGCCTTCGCGGATATTGAATGTCCAGACCTTTGCATCCGGCGAGGCTTCCCAGCTTTCGGCCAGTTCGGGAACGAGGGAGCCGTCCGTGGCGATTTCGGTCAGGTAGTTGTTCCGGGTGTGCGCCTGGAAGATCATGAAGTCGGCTTCCCAGCTGCCTGGATCCATCGCGTCGGTCGTCGAGCCATGGGCCATGCCGACGCGCAGCGTGCCGCCGCGCTTGGGCTGCGCCCTGAGCGGCGTGCCCCAGGGCGTGACGAGCGCGGCAGTGCCAAGCGCCGTTGCGCCCTTGAGGACGCTGCGGCGGCTGACGCCTGCCGACGCGGGTGATCCCGTAATTGATGACATTGTGTTCCTCCACATTTGCTTTGGTCCGGTGGTCCGGATTCTTCATCAAAGGCAATACTGACCGCAAATCCCGATGATTCAACCGTTATTTTCGCGGCACGCCGTGAGCGGGCCCACACGGCCCGAGGCGAACGCCCGGGCGCAGATTTCGATAGGGAATCAGGCCGATGTCGCACGGAAGCGCGCCCGGCGCGCCGCAGGAGATCACGCCCTGGCTGATCGGCTCGAATTCGGCTCGGTAGTGCACGGTGCTCTTGACCGCAATGATGTCCGCCTTCTCGGGAACGAGGCCGACATGGGAGAAATAGGCCCGGTCGAGACACTGGTTGCGGACGCTCGAGGTCACGATGCGGATGTCGGCGTCAGTCCCGAGCGGGCGAAGCACCGCCGTGGGACCCATCCGGGCCGTGCCGCCGCCATACATTTCGCCTCGGTAGGCGACTTCTCCGTTGCTCAGGGCCTCGACGCGGAAGCGTGCGTCAAGGGGCGTGTCGCCCATGATGCCCGACTTGCCGCCAAGGCCGGCCCGGAACTCGCGTCCGATGCCGAGCCTGTGCGCCTCGGCCGCCGTCGCGGGATCGTGGATGACGCCGACGATGACCTGTTTCCCCCGGGCCTTCACGAGCGCCTTGAGGAGGCCGGTCGTGTCCGATGACGTGCCGCCACCGGGGTTGTCCTGCACGTCGGCAATCGTGACGGGCCTGCCGGGAGGAAATGCCAGCGCGGCGTCCACGGCTTCCTCGGGCGTGCGGAGCGAACAGTCAAAGTCCGTTTCGGCAGCGAGCGTCGCGTCGAGAAGAGCGTCGGCCGCCGCATCCGCCTTCGCCTGATCGACGGCGCTGGCAAGCAGCGAGGGGCCGGAATCGGCGATGTCGCCACCAGTGAACCCGACGGCGAGTTCCACATGCCTGTCTCCAACCGACATCTCGGTTGCAAGCCTGTAGAGCCCGCGCATGGGGTCGGAACCTGTATGCTGGGCATGCATGGGGATGATGTAAGGCAATTGCCGAAACGCTGTCGCAGGCCGCTCGCCTTGGAGCAGGCGCAGCAGGCGGGACAAGGCGCGGACGCCAGTCTGGCCCATGTCCAGGTGTGGGTAGGTGCGATAGATGCTGATCGAACTGGCGTGCCGGACCATGTCGTTCGTGACGTTCGCATGCATGTCAAGGCTGACAGCGATCGGCAGGTCGGGACCAAGCTGCGCACGGATGCGGCGAAGCAGCTCGCCTTCGCCGTCATCGTGGCTTGCGGTGATCATCGCGCCGTGGAGGTCAAGATACAGGCCGTCCAGAGGCGCGGCCTTGCCGATGCCGTCAAGGATGCGCGCCGTGATCGTCTCGAACGCGTGGTCGGTGACAGGGCCGGATGGCTCGGCGGCGCACCAAAGGACGGGATGGAGCTCGATCCGTGCGGACGCCTCCGCCGCTCTGATGAATCCCGCGATCGGCAGGTTCAGGCCGAGCGTTCCGTCGCGCACGGCATCGCCTTCAACGAGGGCGGGCCATGAATCCGCCATTTCGAATTCCGGCATGTCTGCCGTTCCGAAGCCGAAACTGTTGGTTTCGTGCTGGAAGCCGGCAACGGCGATCCGATGCCTGGGGGCGGTGCAGGTCAATAGCCGCGCTCCGGGTCGACGACGTTCCTGAGAGGGATTCCGGCAATCCATCTGCCTAGATTGTCAAGGAAGAGATCGAAGGAAGCGTCTTCCCAGCCGTCATAGACCGATGAGCAATGCGGCGAGATGATCAGGTTGTCGATGTCCCAGAGCGGGTTGTCGGTCGGCAGGGGCTCGGTCTCGAACACGTCAAGTGCGGCACCGGCGACATGGCCGGAGGCAAGCGCGTCCGCGAGAGCCGCCTGGTCCACGATTCCGCCACGGGAGACATCGGCAAGGAGCACGCCCGGTGCCATTGCGGATATCTCGGCCCGTCCGAGCATGCCGCGGGTTGCCGACGTGAGCGGAGCGCAGACGGCGATGCAGTCTGCGTCCTCAAGGAAGTCAGGGAGGTCGTCCGGACCGCCCACGATGTCGACGCATTCGGTGGGTTGCGGTCTTGAGCGCAATCCGACGACATGCATGCCGAAGATCCTGGCCTTCTCGGCAAGTGCACGCCCAGTGTGCCCGAGACCGACGATCAGAAGCGTCTTTCCCCTGAGCGGCACCATGTTGCGCGCGCGCCAAACGCGACCTGCCTTGTCCTGACGCAGTCCCTCGATGTCGAGAGTGAAGTGCAGGAAGCCGCCAAGAACGTATTCCGCCATCATGTCCGCCGCCACCCCGGCGGCGTTCGTGATTGTAGTGCTGGCCGGATCCCACTGCCCGAAATGGTCCGTTCCCACGCCGCCATTCGCGATCCATCGGGGACCGCCCGGCGCGAGCAGGGCGTCGCGGGGAAAACGGTGACTGCCTGCAAAGCGGATCGTGAAGACCACGTCGGGCCTGAACTCCCGGACCATGTCGGGCAGGTTCGCGTAGGTCGTGCATTCCTCCACGTCGAAATTTGGAAACATGGACCGCAGCCTGTCCGCATGCCTTGCGGTGGCATTGTTGTGCAGGAGAACGCGGGGGGGTTGCGTCATGAGTCCGGGCGCGCGTGGAGGAGCCGCAGCAGATCGGCGAACTTCGTGCCGGGCTCTGTCAGACGGTCGCGCATTTCCCAGATGGCCGTCGCGCGGCCGCGGTCGAGGCGCCTTGTCATGTCGATGAACTTCGCTTCGACGGCGGCGTGCGGAAGGGGTGCCTCCGGACCCCCCTTCGCATTGACGTCTCCGGACGACATCGTGCGGCCGTCAGACAGATGAACCGTGACGTCGGACCAGCGACCGTCCGGAAATCGCGCCGAGTGGCGGGGGTCCTCGGAAACCCGGATCCTGTTGACAACGGCCTCGATGTCAGGGTCCGACAAGGCCTTGCCGGTCACCTGGTCCGGTCCGATCTTGCCGTGGACGAGCAGCGCGGCGAGGGCGAAGGCAAGGGAGTACTGGGCATGCGAAGTGGTCTCCGGCATGCCGGAAAAGAGCTGCGCGGCTTCGGCAAACGTGTTCACGTCTATGGCGGATACGTCATGCGCGGCGAACCCGTGCTCCTCCATGAGCTGGCCGAGGGCGTCGATTGCGGCATGCGCCCATCGGCAGATCGGGTAGGGCTTGACGTAGTTCTGCTCGACCGTCCAGCGCCGGCCGAGATCTCCCCAGCGTTCCGCGACCTCATCGGCCTCGACGGTTGCGGCCGGAGCCCCCTCGAACCCTTCCTCTGCCAGCAGCACAGCCATGAGGCCCACGAACGCACCCATGCCGGAGCCGTCGTGCAGCATGGTCGGATTCGCGATTTCGCGCATCATCTGGCTGCGCGGTCCATGGTATTCGGCGATTCCGAGCGCATGCCGGAGCCGGCCGGCGTCAAGGTTCCGCAGCCGCGCCCCGAGTGCAGCGACGCCAAGCGCGTTCCAGGCCCCGGACGTGTGGTAGTCGCTGACGGTCGCATGGAGCGAAAGCGCGGCGCGGGCGGCGACCTCGTATGAAATCGCGAGCGCGGTGAGTGCGTCGCGGCCCGAAAGCGCGGGTTCGCGTTCTGCCAGTGCGCAGAGCGCAGGCACGACGGCACACCCGATATGGCCCTTGGTCGGATTCAAGCCGTCATGGGCGTCAAGATTGTCGGTCTGCGTCGCGGCCGCGAAGGCGGCTCCCGGAATGGAGGCCTTGCGGCCGTCGAAGAGAAGGGTGGCTGCCTCGTCGGGCGTGCCCGCGGCATGAAACCGCACCGCGTGGTCGCGGGTGATTCGGGCGGCGTCAAGGCGAGCGGAACCCGCCGTGACGCCGAGCGTGTCAACGAGCAGCGTGGCGGTGAAGTCGAGTGCGCCTTCCGGCACGTCGGGCGCGCCAAGCACGAACTCTGCGAGATCGTCGGAGATCATGTGCGGGGCCTTTCAAGAAGCGTGCCGAATCCTTCAACGGGATCATCGATTCCAAGGCGGCGGAGCGCCGCGTGCATCATGGCCTGGTTTGAACATATCGCAGGCTTGCCAAGGGCCCGTTCGAGCCGCGCGATGGATTCGACGCTGCGCATGTCCGTGCAGGAGAGGACAACGGCATCTGCATCGTCATGGTCGGCGCGGATCCCGGCGGCAAGGACCTCGTCGGGAGTCATCGCGCCCTGTTCTTCGTTGCTGAGCGGCTCCGAAACCTCTGATCGCTGGATGGTTTCGATGCCTGCCTCCGCAAGGAATGCGACGGCCATGTCGTTGATCGCCGGAACATAGGGCGAGGCAAGCCCGACCCTCCTGGCATCCAGCAGCTTGAGCGCGGAGACGAGGGCGCCCGCGGCGGTCACCGTCTCGGCGCCGCTCACGGACCTGGCGCGTGCCGCGAGCGCCCTGTCAAAGTCGGGCCCGTGCGCAAGCGTCGCCGAAGTGCAGCCGTAGAGGATGATGTCGGGTCTGACTCCCATGAGCAGGCGGAGCGGCTCGTCGATGTCCGATGCGCCTAGCCCCTGCATCTGGGACGCGTCAGGTATCCGCTCCGCGTCATATCCTCCAAGACGGGCGATGTGGACCGAGATGCCCGGCGGGCTCATGAGCGTCATGTCCGGCTCGAGATTCGTGTTCGTGAAAGGGACGAGCAGGCCCAGCCGGGCGCGTCCGCGGGATGGTGTCATGGCGTGTCTTCCCTGGTCCATGTCTCAAGCAGGCGGATGGCATTGTCCAGTTCCCTTTCCCGGCCGATCGTCATGCGAAGGCAGTGGGAAAGGTCCGCGGCGCCTTGCGCGCGCAGGACGGCGCCTCCGGAACGGAGCCGTGCCTCGGCGGAACGCGCACGTTCCCGCGATTCAAGATCCAGAAGGAGGAAGTTGGTGCTGCTGGAAAGGCAGCGAACGCCCAGCGCGGCCAGTTTCCTTGCCGTCCGGTCACGTCGCTCCGCGGTCTGCGCGCAGGTCGCGCGCATGTACGCATCGTCCTGCAGCGCGGCTCGTGCGGCGGCCTGCGAGATGGCGGAGACGTTGTTGGGGTTCAGGACCTTCCGGACCTCGACCGCAATCCCTGCCGGAAACGTGCCCCATCCCACGCGGCAGCCCGCCAGCCCGTACGCCTTGGAAAACGTGCGCAGGACGACCGTGTTTCCTGTTGCGGCCATGTCGAGGAGGGGCGCATCGAGATGGTCGGCGAACTCGCCATAGGCCTCGTCTATGACAAGCAGGATATCCTCGCGGAGGCTGCTGCGAAGGCGGCGGATCTCGTCTCCCGGGATGCGGGTTCCGGTCGGGTTGCCGGGATTGGCGAGGAAGACGCAGCCGGTATCCGGCCGGACGGCTTCGAGAAGGGCGTCTGCCGACGCCGTGCAGTCGGATTCCGGCGCCGTGTCGAACCGGGCCTCGCTTGCCTGCGCTGCACTGCGAAAATACGGATAGGCATGTCTCGGAGCGAGGACCGCGCGGTGCGGACCGGCAAACGCGCGTGCCAGGCAGCCGATCAGTTCGAGTGAACCGCTGCCGCAAAGAATCGTGTCCGGGTCCACGTCGTGCCGCGCTGCAATCATCGAACGCAGCTCGGTCCAGTCCGGATCCGGGTACAGCGCCGCATCGGCCATGGCCGCCATGACCGCTTCGAAAGTGCCGGGGCAAGGCGGGCGGAAGCTCTCGTTCTGCGCCAGCGAAGCTGCAGGACGGCCGCCCGTCCCCCCAAGGTCGGCCAGCGCGTAGGGCGCCATCGCCGCGACATGCTTCCGTGCACCGGTCATGGTGACCGTCCATAGACATGTCGCGCGGCATCCGGACTGACAAGCCCGGCCTGCACGTCTCTTTCGAGCATGGCGGACGGGCGCTGTCCGGGCGCTCCAAACCCGCCCCCGCCCGGGGTTTCGAAGATCAGGCGCTCGCCAGGCCTGATGCGAACCTCTCCCTTGCCGGACAGTTCCGGCCCCCCTTCGCCGATCCGGATGCGCCCTGGCGCGCCTTTCAGGCCTTCACTGCGACCACGTGCCGGGTTCATGACCCGTTCGACGGAGAGGAACAGGAGCATGTCCTGGTTCAGCGCCGGGCTGATCTCGATTCGCTGCCCAAGTCCGCCGCGCATCCGGCCGGGGCCGCCGGAATCCCTGCGCAGTTCGCGACGGTGAAACAGGACCGGCGCCACAGCCTCGGTGGTTTCCACCTGGCTGCCCCAGACACCGCTTGGAAACGCCGTTGCCGACAGGCCGTCACGGGTTGGCCGCGCGCCTGTTCCGCCGTTGAAGACGAGTTCCAGGGCGAACTGGACGTCCCCCCGTTCCGCCGCTTCGGGCGCATGCCGAAGCGGAAGGTCGTACATGCAGGACGCGCCCTCGGCAGGCACCATGTCGGGAAGTGCCTGCGCCAGGCACCCAAAGACAAGGTCGGGCGTCATCTGGCCAAGCGTGTGGCGCATCGCAACCGGAGACGGCGGCCTGGCATTCAGTATGCAGCCCGGCGGTCCCGTGACCTGGAAGGGCTCGAGCGAGCCTGCATTGTTGGGGATGTCGGGGCCAATGATGCAGCGAAGGGCGAAGACCGTGTATGCCGTGGCGTAGTTCAGCGGCACGTTGATGCCCTTCCGGGTGCAGGGGTCGGTGCCGGCAAAGTCGACCAGCACATGGTCCTCTGCAATCGTGAGGGCGGCCCGCAGGGTCAGCGGGCTGTCATAGCCGTCCACGGTCATGCTGCTCTTCCATGTCCCCTTCGGCAGCTCCGCGATGATGTCGCGCGTTCCCCGGCGCGAGGCTTCGACGATGTGGCGCGAGAGATCCCGGAGGTCGGTGAGGCCAAATTCTTCCATTGTCTGGCACACGCGTGCGGCACCGGCCTCGCAGCAGGCCGTCAGCGCATAGATGTCGCCCTCGTTGGCGATCGGTTCGCGCGAGTTCGCCTTCACGATGTCGAGCAGGAGGTCGTTCATCTCGCCGGCCGCCACCAGCTTGCAGGGCGGCACCATGAGACCTTCGTCGTGGATGTCCGAACCCTCGGGGCCCATGCCCTGCCCGCCGAGGTCCACGAGGTGCGACGTGCAGGAGGTGAAGCCCACGAGCCGGCCTTCATGCATGATCGGCATCATCAGGAGAAAGTCGTTCAGGTGGCCGGACGCGATCCATGGATCGTTGGTCATGTAGATGTCCCCGGAGCGCATGTCCTGGGCCGGAAAGCGGTCGCGGAGAGATTTCACGGCCATTGCCATCGTGTTGACGTGCCCGGGCGTGCCGGTCACGGCCTGGGCGAGCATCCGGCCTTCGGCATCGAATATCCCGGCCGAAATGTCGCCGCATTCGCGCACGATCGGGCTGAAAGCGGCGCGCATGAGAGCCTGACCCTGTTCCTCGACAACGGCGAGCAGCCTGTCCCAGAGGACCTGAAGGCGCGTGCTGTCCATCGTCATGGCAATGCTCCTGCCTGCCGGGTCATCCAGATGTTCCCGGCGCCGTCCACCCTTGCGTCGAAATCCGCGCTCACAAGGGTCGTCGTCTGCGGCTCCGTGATCAGTGCAGGCCCCGACAGGCGGGCGCCGTTCGGCAAGTCCGCGCGGATGTAGACCGCTGCTTCGCGCCATTTCCCGGTGACGTCACAGAGTATCTTGCGGGCACTGGCCGGACGCGCGGCGGTCGGCGCCGGTGCGGCATGCGCCGGGCCGATGTCAGGAACCTGCGACGCGAGATGAAGCGCCCAGTTCAGGATCTCGATCTTCATGTCCGGAACGGTGCGGCCGAACTGTCGGCTGTACTCTGCCTCGAAGGCACGGCGCAGGCCATCCGCGTCAGGCGGCTCCAGGTCGCGGGGAGGGACGGCGACCTCGATCTCGTGGCCTTGTCCATGATATCGCATGAATGCCACCCGACGCTCGGTCAATGGTCCGTCCGGGGCGCCGGCCCTGACAACGGCGCGGGCTTCATTCGCCATGTCACGGAAGAACCCGCTGATTGCGTCGACGTCGAGAGACTCGAGCGTCGTGTATCGGGAGCGCACGATTTCGAAGGATACCGGTGCGTGAAGGAATCCCACGGCGGAACCGACACCGGGATTCCTTGGAACGACGACAGTGCGCACACGGGTTCGCCGCGCGAGACGTGTGGCGTGAAGCGGACCGTTGCCGCCGATGGCGATCATGGCGTGGTCGTCAAGGTTCCTGCCGGATTCCACTGCGTGCATCCGTCCGGCGCTCGCCATGTTCTCGTCCACGATCTCGGTGACCGCAAACGCCGCATGGTCGGGATCGAGGCCAAGGGCGTCGCCGACCTCGCTCTTCAGCGCCGCCGTCGCGGCGCCCGGATCCATGTCGATGCGGGACTCGGCGAAGCCGTCAGGCGCGATGAGCCCCTGCACGATGTCGGCATCCGTGACCGTGGGCTGCTTGCCGCCGTTCCCGAAGGCGGCCGGCCCGGGGTCCGCCCCCGCGCTTTGCGGTCCGACGCGAATCCGGCCGAGCCGGTCAACGCCGGCGATCGAGCCGCCGCCGGCGCCGATCTCGATCATCTCGATGACCGGAATGCGTACCGGCATGCCCGAACCCCTGATGAACCGTTCGGCGCGGGCGATCTCGAATTTCCGCGCGGTCTGGGGCCGGAAGCCGTCGATCAGGCAGAGCTTGGCCGTCGTGCCGCCCATGTCGAAGGAAAGCACCTTGTCCAAGGCGGTCTCGCGGGCAAGCCGCGCAGCCAGGATCGCGCCGCCGGCCGGGCCTGATTCAACCAGCCGTACCGGAAGGCGCGAGGCGGTCTCGAGAGTCGTCATGCCGCCGCTCGCGGTCATCATCAGGATGGGGCAGGCCAGTCCCGCAGCGCGGAACCGCGCCTCGAATTCCGCGAGATGGCGCGACATGAGCGGCTGGATGTAGGCATTGGCGACGGTGGTGCACAATCGGTCGAACTCGCGTGCTTCCGGGCTGACCTCGTGGCTGACTGAAATCACCAGATGCGGCAGCATCGCGCGGAGCGTCTCGCGGAGGCGCCGTTCATGGGTCGGGTTCGCGTAGGAATGAAGCAGGCAGATGGCGACGGCCTCGATTCCATCGGCTTCAAGCCGCCCGGCCAGCGCCGCCACCGCACTTTCATGGAACGGGACGAGTTCCTCGCCGCGTGCATTCATGCGCCCGCCCAAGGTGAATGCCCGCGTTCTGGGCACGATCAGGTCAGGCTTTTCGAGATTGATCGCATACTGGCTGTGGCGCCGCTCGTAGGCAATTTCGAGGATGTCGCGAAAGCCGTCGGTCGTGATCGAGCCGACCTTCGCGCCTCGGCGTTCGATCAGGGCATTGGTGGCGAGCGTGGTGCCATGGATGAAGCCGCCGACTTGGTTCCAGGCTGCCGAGGCCGCAGTCAGTGCATGAC
>VYCX01000133.1 GCA_009843725.1 Boseongicola sp. SB0675_bin_26 | reverse complement strand
GGCGAATGGCATAGATGAGTTCCTGGCAGTCGATGTAGGTCTGTCGCCAGATCGAGGCGACACGCTTGTTGTCCGGGTAGGGCGCAGGCTCGGACATGGGCTGCCGGTCTGCCCAGGGCTTGACCGAGCGCTCGTGAAACGTGCGCCAGCCGCAATGATCCTGATTCTTGGCCAGTGCCGCCTGGAACGCCTTGAGCAATTCGGAGTCGAGCCAAAGACGGGGATGCGTCGCTGATATGGCGGCGAACCGTGTCGAGCGTGGCGCAAGCGGTGTGTTCGGCAAGTCCTCCGCGATGGTGAAATGCCGTTCCCGGCTCCATTCGCTTGCTGGCATTCCATCGGCCCAGACGCAGTACCGCCAAGCATGGTTGCCAGCCGGAAGCGCTTCTGGCGGTGTCAGGAAATTGACCGGAATGTCAGGGAACACGCGCTCCGATCCGTCCTCGCACGTGATCGCCACGGCATAGGACGCCTCGTCCTCGATGGCGGGAATCCAAGAGAATCGCGGCGGGTTCTCGACGATTTCCGTGTCCGCCTCCGGCGCGTACCGGATCGTCAACTGGCCGGCAGGCGGCTCGTCCAGAGGCAGGGCTTGCGCGGGATTCGGCACTGTTGCGTCCATCGAATGAGTCCGGAGCCGGTGGGCAGGGCAGGCGGCGCGGGCCATCCGCGCCGCCTCTAGCGTCGATGCCTCAGCCGCCGTATTGGCGGTTGTAGGCGGATTGCATCGCGGCCAGCACGTCGTTCAGGCCCATCTTGTCGAGATCGGCCATGTAGTCGTCCCAATCGGCCTCGACGTCGCCGGTGCCAAGGATCCACGCCTGCTGGCGCTCGAGCATGTAGGTCCGGATCGACGGCCAGTACTTGTCGTAGACCGCCTGTTCGTCCTTGTTGAAAGCGACGCCCAGGAACTGGTCGATCAGGTAGTCACCCTCGTCGTAGAGGGCGATGCCTTCGAGCGCGAACTCGTTCGACCACTGAATCTCGTATCCGTAGTCCTGGAAGTAGCCGCGTGCGTGAAGTTGCGCGCCCAGTTCGTAGAGCTGGGAGTTGACCGGCCGGCCGGTTCCGAGGATCGCGTCCGTGAAGATCGCCTTGCCGTCCTCCATGGTCCAGTGGACGCCCTCGACGCCGAAGTTCACGATGTTCCGGCCTTCGGGCGAGAACCAGAAGTCGAAGTACTTGATGGTCTCGACCGGGTGCTTGTTGGTCCCGCCGATCGCCCAGCCGTCCGGCTTGATCGGGATGCGGCGATGCTCCTCGATGCGCTTGCCGGAAATCGAGGCCGGAGGCGCGAACGCCTTGAACACGAATCCCTCGATTTCGCTTGACAGGCGATTGTAGCCAGAGGTGGAGGCGAACCAGTCATGGGTCATTCCGCCAAGGTCTTCCGAGAGGAGGTACTCCCGGGCCGACGATCCGCGCGTGAAGACTTCGGGGTCGATGAGGCCTTCGGCGTACCATTCGGTGAGGTTCTTGACGCCTTCACGATAGCCTTCGCCTGCGTAGGGATGCCTGATCTGGCCGCCGTCGACGTAGAAGTCGTGATAGGTGTCGGATCCGGACGAGCGGCCGTCCCAGAGCGTTACAAGACGGATCAGTTCCTCCCACTGGCGGGCGAAGTAGGGCACTTCGTCCTTCAGGCCGTTGCCGTTCGGGTCTCCGTCGCGAAACGCCTCGAGGACCGCCTTCACCTCGTCGACGTTCTGCGGAACGTCGAGGCCCAGCTTGTCGAGCCAGTCGTAGCGGATGAAGTAGGCCCGGCCGTACTTTCCGTCCGGCAGGTACGGGATGTAGTACATGTTCCCGTCAGCGGCGGAAATCGCGGACTTGATGTCGGGGCGCTTCTCGAAGAACGCCTTCAGATGCGGCGCATGCTCGTCGATCAGGTCGTTGAGCGGCATGAATGCGCCCTGCGGCCCGTACTGGTTCACGACATCCTTGATGCGCGAGGTGCCGATGATGTCCGGAAGCTTGCCCGACGCGAGAAGCAGGTTGATCGCTTCCCCGCTGTTGTCGGTGTTCGAGCCGATGGTCGCGTTCTTGAGGTGGATGTTGGTCAGCCGACGTGCCTCCTGCTCCACTGGCCAGTCCTCGTTGTAGGCCGGATAGCGCTTGTGGTGCATGTGGATGGTCAGCTCCAGCGGCTCGTCCACGATCTTGAGGTGGCCATCCGCGACGGCGGGCGTGGTTACCGCCATCGAGGTCAGCAAGGCTGAAGCCAAAGTCAGATGTCGCATGAGTTCCTCCTTGGTTGCGAACTTCTGGTCATTCCTTGACACCCCCGAGAAGGATGCCCTTGTTGAAGTACTTCTGCGCGAACGGATAGAAACAGAGCACCGGGATGATTGAGCAGACGATGATCGCGGCCGTGACGGTCTCGACGCTGTAGGGTGCGTCGATCAGGGTCGAGGAAAATTCCTCGTCGTCGGAAAGCGTCGCGATGGTCTGGCGCAGGTAGACCTGCAGCGGGATCTTGCCTTCGTCTGTCAGGAGCACCATCGCCCAGAAGAAGCCGTTCCAGCGCGAGACGACGCAGAACAGCGTGATCGTTGCAATGGCGGGCTTGGACAGAGGGACGAAGACCTTCCAGAGCACCTGGAACTCGTTGGCGCCGTCCATCCGGGCCGCCTCCTCAAACGAGCTTGGGATGCTCTCGAAGAAGTTCCGCAGCAGTATGATGTTGAAGGCGTTGCAGGCGAACGCGATGATGATGCCAAAGTAGCTGTCGAGCAGCCCGAGATCTCGGATGTTCAGCCAGAACGGGATCATTCCGGCATGGAACCACATGGTGAAGGCGACCATCAGGTTCCAGAAACGCCGCCCAAGAAGCTGCGGGCGCGACAGCGCGTAGGCGCCCGGAATGATGATGATCAGGCTCGTGATCGTGCCTCCGACCGTGTAGATGAACGTGTTGCCATAGGAGTTCCAGAACTGCGGTTCCGACAGGACGCGCCCGTAGGCCGCCAGCGTCACGTCAACGGGGCTCAGCACCACGCGCCCTGCCCGGGCTGCGAATCCCGAACTGAACGACACGGCTGCAATGTAGATGAACGGATAAAGCGTCGAGAGCGTGAACAGTCCGATCAGGACCATGTTGACCCGAACGAAGAGCCGGTCGCCGCGCGAGTAGAGGTTCATGTTCTGCATGCCGTCTCTTCCCTCACCAGAGCGACGTGCGCGACACGCGCTTGGAAATGGAGTTCGCGGTCATCACGAGGACGAAGGCGACGACGGCGTTGAAGAGGCCGGCGGCGGCGGCCAGGTCGTATTGGCCGCTCTGCAGGCCTTGGCGGTAGATGAAGGTGTTGATGACGTCGGCCGTCTGGTAGGTCGCGGGCTGGTAGAGCAGGATGATCAGCTCGAAGCCCACTTCCATTAGGTTGCCGATCCGTATGATCAGCATGATGATGATCGTCGGCATGATCGACGGGATGGTGATCTTCCACATCATCTGCCAGCGGCTTGCGCCGTCGACGACCGCGCTTTCGTAGAGCGAAGGATTCACGCCGGCGATGGCCGCAAGGAATATGATCGAGCTGAACCCGGCCTCCTGCCATATGCCCGAGCCGATGAAGATCGGTCGGAACCATTCCGGCTTGGTCAGGAAATAGACCGGTTCGATGCCGAGCCAGCCAATGATGGTGTTGACGATCCCTGCGCTCGGCGAAAATGCCGTGATGACGATCCCGGCAATGATCACGGTCGAGATGAAATGCGGCAGGTAGACGATGGTCTGGCAGGTGCGCCTGTAGAGCGCATGCAGGATCTCGTTGAACATCAATGCGAGGAAGATCGGGACCGGGAAGCCGAAGATGAGGCTGAGCGCGCTGATGATGACCGTGTTCTTGACGGCCCTGAGAAACTGCGAATTGTTGAACAGCGTCTCGAAATGCTCCCAGCCGACCCAGGGGCTCTCGACGATGCCCCGGAAGATGGAATAGTCCTTGAACGCGATCTGCAGCCCGTACATTGGCTTGTAGAGGAACAGCAGGAACCAGATGATCATCGGTGCGAGCATCACGTAGATCTGCCATTCGCGCTTGAAGTGGTCGGCCAGCCGGACCAGCCGTTCACGCATGGGTTTTTCGGTGGCGCGGGTGGCCGGTTCGCTGACGCCGGTGGCCGAGCCGGCCGAAGATGCAGGCAGGTCGGTCATTGCGCGAACCTCATCACCCTGCCGCTCGGTTGAGGACGCGACCGGTCGCGGCGTCGAAGACCTTCACCATCGCTGCCGGGACATGCACTTCGGTCAAGCCGGAAAGATGGCTCACGTCGCCGAACGTCTCTGCCTTGATGATGAACGGGTCCTCTCCGATCGCCGCGTGGAGCAGCGCCTCTGATCCAAGCGGCTCGACGAGGTCGAGCTTGATCGCGACGGGCGAGGAGGCCTCCCCGGCGGCGAGCGAGACGTATTCGGGGCGGATGCCGATGATCACGTCGCGGCCCGGGTCGCTTGGAACCGTGTCGGGAAGCGAGATCCTGGCGCCTCCGATCGTAACCGATGCGCCCTCCGCGTCGCTTTCGAGGGTTCCCGTGAACTGGTTCATGGGCGGCGAACCGATGAAGCCTGCAACGAACGTGCTGACCGGATTCATGAACAGGTCCATCGGCGTTCCGACCTGCTCGATTCGCCCGTCGTTCATGACCACGATCCGGTCGGCCAGCGTCATCGCCTCGACCTGGTCATGGGTGACGTAGATCGAAGTGACGCCGAGACGGTTGTGCAGGCGCCGTATCTCGGCGCGCATCTGGGCGCGGAGCTTGGCGTCCAGGTTGCTGAGCGGCTCGTCGAACAGGAACACCTTCGGGTGGCGCACGATGGCGCGTCCCATCGCGACCCGCTGGCGCTGGCCTCCGGAGAGGTCGGCGGGACGGCGGTCAAGATATTCGGTGAGTCCGAGGATTTCGGCGACTTCGATGATCGAGCGGGCGATCACGTCCTTCTTCATGCGCCGGATGCGCAGGCCGAAGGCGATGTTGTCGGCGACGTTGAGATGCGGGTAGAGCGCGTAGTTCTGGAATACCATCGCGACGTCGCGGTCCTTTGGCGCGACGCGGTTCATCGCCCGGTCGTCGATGGTCAGGCTGCCTTCGGAGATTTCCTCCAGTCCGGCGATCATCCTGAGCGTTGTGGACTTTCCGCAGCCGGAGGGGCCGACCAGCACGACAAACTCGTGCGCGGCAACGTCCAGGTTGATTCCGTGCACCACCTGCACGGCGCCGAAGCGCTTGTAGATGTCCTTCAGGACGACTGCTGACATCCATCCCCCGGTTGGCATGCGGCGCGTGCAATCTTCTGTTGACGTCGCCTGTCCCTGCAAACTTGTATACAAGTATGCCTGATTCGGCAGGAAAGGCAACGGGGAGTTTCGGCGGAGGCACGGCATGCGTGTAGAGAAGGTGCGAATCACGCCAATAGCGGTGCCAGACGTGCCGCTGCTGAACACCAAGGGCGTGCACGGTGCGTACTTCCTTCGCTCGATCATTGAGATCGAGACGGATGTCGGCCTGGTCGGCGTTTCGGAGACCTACGGGCAGGCGCGTTGCCTTTCAGGCTTGCGGCAGGCGGCGGACGCGCTGACTGGTCTCGACCCGTTCAACCTCAACGATCTGGCGCGTCGGGTGTCGGAAGCGTTGCCGGATGCCGGCGGAATCAACGGCCCGACCATGCTCGCCGACCACAAGATGATTGACGTGGTCTACGGCGCGTATGAGATCGCCTGTCTTGACTTGCAGGGCAGGGCGCTCGGCCGTCCGGTCTGCGACCTGCTCGGCGGCGCCGTGCGTGACGAGGTCGGGTTTGCCGGCTACCTGTTCTTCAAGTTCGCCAAGCCCTCCGGCCGGCCTGACAAGGATCCCTTCGGCGAGGTCATGACCCCGGACGCGCTCGTTGAGGAGGCCGAGGCATTCGTGGAGCAGCATGGCTTTCGGTCGCTGAAGCTGAAGGGCGGCGTGCTGGAGCCCGAGCTTGAGATCGAGACCATGCTGAAGTTGCGCGAGCGATTCCCGGAACACGCTCTTCGCATCGACCCGATGGGGGCGTGGCGGGTCGGGACGGCCGTGGGGGTTTGCGAAGCGCTGGGCGGCATTCTGGAATATCTTGAGGATCCGGTGCGGGGCATGGATGCCATGGCGGAGCTGGCGGCGCGGTCGCAAATGCCGCTCGCGACCAACCTGGTGGTTGTGGAGTTCGGGCAGGTCTTTGAAGCGCACCGGAAAGGTGCCGTGCAGATCGTGCTTTCGGACCATCATTACTGGCGGGGTGCAACGGGGGCCGTGACATTGGGCCGGATGTGCGCGGCTGCCGGAATGGGCATCTCGATGCACTCGAACACGCATCTGGGGATCAGCCTTGCCGCCATGCTTCACGTGGCGGCGGCCACGCCGAACCTGTCCCATGACTGCGACACCCATTACCCTTGGACCTGTCACGACGTGGTTGACGGGAAGGGAATTGAATTTCGGGACGGGCGGCTCGCGGTTCCGAGCGGGCCGGGCCTCGGGGTTTCGTTGAATCACGAGGCGATGCAGCAATTTCACGCCCTTTACTTGGAGCATCCCGTGAAGGATCGGGACGACACGGAGGAAATCCGCCGTTACGTTCCCGACTACGTCCGGAAGGTGCCGCGATGGTAGCGTTCGTGACGCGGATTGCCGTCGAGGCGACGGACGGTGACGTCAAGCGCGCGATTCGTTGGGTGGCAAGGCCGTGGGAGACGGTGCTTGAGGCCATGAAGTCTGGGTTGGCCTTGGTCGTGGGCCGCCCAGCGCTCATGCCCGCCTCGCATTCCCCGACACCACGCTGAACTTTTCCTCGACGCTGCGCGAAGCGTTCACCGGACGAGTTTGCCGCCAAGGCCTTGCGCATGACATGGGCATGCCAGGAGTTGGCGCAATCGGCGGAAGAAGCGGAGAAACCGTCGCCGTCGCCGAGGGACAGGATGCCGAACTCGGCCCGAGGGAGGAACCCGACGCTGTTGGCCAAGACGATGCTCAATGTCGGCCGAAGCTGACCGGCAGGATTTCACGTGTGCGACAGTGGGTCAGCCGTCGCCAAACGAAAAGTCGGGGAGTGAATCGAAGGCCAGTTGGATGGCCTGGCTCCATCCCTTCGAAATGGTTCTGTAGTACGGGTCGCTCTCCGCAAAGCGGCGTGTCGGGCCTGGGACAAGCGTATCTGCCTCGTAGACGCTGAGGTCGAGCGGAAGCCCGACCAACAGGTTTGACTTGATGGTTGAATCAAACGAAACAATGAGAAGCTTTACCGCATGTTCAAAGGTCAGGTCCGGACGGTAGGCCCTTGCCAAAATCGGCTTGCCGTACTTGGTCTCGCCGAGTTGGAAGTAGGGCGCATCAGGCCCGGACTCAATGAAGTTTCCCTCCGGGTAGATCATGAACATCCTCGGAGGTTCGCCCCGAATCTGGCCACCCACGACAATGTTTGCCCGAAATGTTGACGACTCTTCACTCCCTTCGGAACCGATCTCCTGGATTGTCTCGCGCAGGGTTTTTCCGATCAAGCGGGCAACCCGGAACATTGACGGCGCACTTAGGATGGAGCGGCTGCGGTCGTCCGATTGGGCTTGTTCCTCGACGACGTTGATGACCGTTTGGGTGGTTGCAAGGTTTCCGGCCGTCATTACAGTGACGACCCTTTCTTGGGGCACTTCCCAGCGAAAGAGCTTCTGGTTGACGGATACGTTGTCGACGCCCGCATTGGTCCGGGTGTCAGACATGAACACCAGCCCCTGATTCAGCCGCATGCCGACGCAATAGGTCATCATGTGAAACCTCGCCATGAGGGCTGAGCCTGGACGCCCCTTTGCCCAAACACGTTCATTGCTGCGTCACCTGCAATGAAACCGTCATCGTTTCGGCTGCATCCCCGAGCCGCATTCCCCGGACGGGCGCGGCATCCTGACAGTCAAGCCCCGTTGCAACCCGCACGTACCGGTCGTCGGGAGAAATCCCGTTCGAGACGTCGAACCCGACCCAACCCAGTCCATCGACGTGAACCTCTGCCCAGGCGTGTCCGGCCTGTTCACTGCCGTTGTCGCCGGATTCGAGGTAACCGCTTACGTAGCGGGCGGGGAAGCCAAGGCACCTTGATGCGGCGAGGAATACGTGCGCGTGATCCTGACAAACGCCTTCGCCGGCAGCGAGAGCGTCTTCTGCGCAGGTCGTCGTGTCGGTCGTGCCGGGCTGGTAGGACATGCAGGAAAGGACTTGCGCCGACAACGCGTGCAGCAACGTGATGTCGCCGCTGTCAGGGGAACTCTCTTGCCACTCGGCGGAGAAGGCCTCGGCCAATTGGCGAATGGCGGAACCGGGCCTGGTTGCCTCCGTCTCCCGCGTATACAGCCACAAGGGAATGTTCCCGCGATGATCCCCGAAGATTCCTCCGGAATCCGTGACTTCGACTTCGCCTTCGCCAGTTACGACAACCTCGTCCGCATGAGCGTGAGCGCTCACGAGATCAACCTGGTTGTCGAACTGGTCCATGAAGGTGACTTCCTTTGTGCCGCCTTCGATTCGGGTGGACCAGGATCGGACTTCCTGTCCCCGGCCGGTTTTTGGATGGAGGCGAAGCTGAAAGAGTCCAAGGCGAATGGGCTGATCATATCGATAGGACGTCTGGGGGAAGATCTTGAGCAACATCTGACGGGCTCCGAATCGCTTCACGCGTGAAACCGGTAGTCGGTTTCGATTTGGCGGCCCAACTTTCCAATTCTCGAGATGATTTCCTGAATGAAGTCATGCAATCCCTCTTCAAGGACGTCCTTTGCGTCCCGGCCCCGCAGGCTGTCGGCGAGCCCTTCCGCCAAGGCCAGGCTGGGGGAAGGGGCGTGCTGACCTGATTCAAGATGGCGGAGGTTTTCGAGGATCTGGTCGCAGCAGAACGCCATCGACCGCGGCATGCGGCCGTCCAGCAGCAGGAACCTTGCAATTCCGGCCGGATTTGGATCGCCTTCATTCAACCAGTCATAGGAATGCTCGGCCGAAACGGATCGCAGAATTGTTTCCCATTGCACATTGTCGATGGGCGCGCCCACGTGGACGACGGACGGCAACAGGACATAGTATTTGACGTCAAGAATCCTGGCGGTGTTGTCGGCCCGTTCAAGAAAGGTGCCCAACCTCGCGAAATTGAACATTTCGTTCCTGAGCATCGTGCCGTGCAAGGCGCCCCTTACATAAGCGCTTTGCTTGCGTATGAGGCCCAGGACTTCTGGCAGGCCGTGGTGCTTGACAGGTGCCTTCAAGGCACTCCGGAGCAGCATCCAGGTTTCGTTCGTGGCTTCCCACACCTCGCTCGTCAGGGCAGTTCGTACGGCCCTTGCATTGTTCCGTGCGGCCTCGATCAGTGACATGACGCTTGACGGGTTGCTCCGGTCGCGAAGCATGAAGTCAACGACGCCGTCGAATTCATAGCCTGGGTGGCGGGCAAGGAACGCGTCCGTTGCACCGGCGGTGCTGATGATTGAAGACCATTCCTCTGCACCGGACCGCGAGCGGGTCAGGGCGATCCTTAGGCCGGCGGCGACCAGCCGGGCCGTGTTTTCGCTGCGCTCGAGGTAGCGAAACATCCAGAAGAGACCGTCGGCGGTTCGACCCAGGACCATGTCAATCCTCCAGCACCCAGGTATCCTTCGTCCCGCCGCCCTGGCTGGAATTGACGACCAGCGAGCCTTCCTTGAGCGCGACACGCGTCAGCCCGCCCGGCGAGATATGGATTCTGTCGGGAGAGACCAGGACGAAGGGTCGAAGATCGACATGCCTCGGCGCAAGCCCGCTTCGGGCAAAGATCGGAACTGTCGAAAGGCACATGGTCGGCTGCGCGATGTAGTTTTCTGGCCGCGAGGACAAGAGCTGCCTGAAATCCGCGAGTTCCCGCTTGCTGGCAGCAGGGCCGACGAGCATTCCATAGCCGCCCGATCCGTGTATCTCCTTCACGACCAGCTCGGAGAGATTGTCGAGCGCGTAGGCCAGATGATCCGGTTCCGAACAGCGCCAGGTTGGCACGTTGCCAAGGAGCGGGGCTTCACCCGTGTAGAACCGGATGATGTCCGGGATGTAGGAATAAATGGCCTTGTCGTCGGCAATTCCCGTGCCCGGGGCATTTACCAGGGTCACGCCGCCTGCGCGGTAGACGTCCAGAATTCCCGCAACGCCAAGAAGGGAATCAGGCCGGAAGTTCAACGGATCGAGAAAGTCGTCATCGACACGCCGGTACAGGACGTCAACAGGCACATAGCCGCGGATCGTCCGCATCGCGATTCGCCCGTCGGCAACGCGGAGATCCTGACCTTCGAGGAGTTCCGCTCCCATCTGGTCGGCAAGGAACGCGTGTTCGAAATAGGCCGAGTTGTGAATGCCGGGCGTCAGCACGCCGATGACCGGCCTGCCTTCGCATCGTGCGGGCGGGCAATTGGACAGGCACCGCCGAAGGTGTCTTGGGTAGTCGCTGACCGGTCGCACGTTCACGGCAGAGAAGAGATCAGGAAACATCTGCAGCATCGTTTCCCGGTTCTGCAGCATGTACGAGACACCGGAGGGCGTCCGGGCGTTGTCCTCCAGAACGAGGAAGTCACTTTCGCCCGTTCGGATAATGTCGGTCCCGACGATATGCGTATAGACGTTTCCGGGCGGCGTGACTCCGATCATCTGTGGCAGAAAGGCCGAATTCCCGGTGACGAGCCTGGCAGGGAGCGTGCCGGCCCGGATGATCTCCTGCCGATGGTAGATGTCATGCAGGAAAGAGTTGATCGCCCTGATCCGCTGTTCGATCCCGCGAGTCAGCTTCGACCATTCGGCTGCCGAAATGATCCGGGGAACGATGTCGAACGGAATCAGCCGCTCGTCGGCGTCCTTGTTGCCGTAGACGTTGAACGTGACGCCAACGCTTCGGAACAGTGCATCGGCTTCCGAGGATTTCTGCTGAAGCCGCCTCGCGTGCTGGTCTTCCAGCCATCGATGATAGTCGGAGTACGGCCTTCGGACCCCGCCGCCGGCCATGAACATCTCGTCGAAAGGGATGTCTTCCTTGTACATGCTGGTCGCCATCTTTGGCGATGCAGGTCGGGAATGCAATCCGTCCGGACCGCATGCCGGACGTCACCCCAAGCTACCTGGGCGGGGCGGAGGGCCGTGTCCGGCTTCCGGCGCCAAAGGCCAAGGGCGTTCGCATTCCTTGCCGTCCATCTGCGCTGTCTCGCACTGCAGCGCGATTCCGAACGGGTCCGGGCAGACGAGATCCCGGCGGAGGCCAGCATTAGGTGGCCTTGCCGGGTCAGCGCCAGCGTCAAGTGGAGCGATCCCGAGCGTCGACCGGTGCCTGGAACCTGGGATCCGGGACCGGAAGGCTCGGGCCACTTCCGTGACAGGACCCATGTGGAGCGAGCTCCCGTCGAGCGGGCAAGGCGACGGCCAGCTTGAAGGGAAGGAGGGCGGCAGCCCGGAATGACCACGGGCAAGTCGCAGAATCAGGCCTGCGCCACTCTTGGGAGAGGCTGCCCGCTCTGCGAGTGTACCGGTTCGACGCCGGCGCAGGTGCGGTCGTCAATGGTAGCGGCAACGCTATCCGGTGCAGACGGCACGGGAACGACCGGCGCAAGGAAAGCAGGGCACTTGGAAGGGAGTCTTCGTTTGTCCCCTCGATCAATGCCGTGCCTGTATCGGCTTTTGCTGCGCAATCTGGTATGGTAGCGTGGCCCGACACAAGGGAACCTCCATGGCACAGTCATTGGCAAGAGCTGACCGCAGGACCAACGCGGACGACGTGTTCGACTACCTGCACGGCGAGATCGTGTCGCTGCGACTCCTGCCTGGCACCCGGATCAGCGAGATCGAGGTCGCTGGGCAGTTCGACGTGTCGCGCCAGCCGGTGCGCGAGGCGTTCATCCGCTTGGCGAATCTGGATCTTTTGCTGGTCCGCCCGCAAAAGGCGACTGTAGTTCGGCAGTTTTCTTCGGAGAAGATCAAGCGTGCACGGTTCATCCGCATGGCCGTTGAGTGCGAAGTGCTGCGGCGGGCGTGCAGGTCTGCGAGTCCGTTGCATGACGAGAGACTGCGAAAGGACCTCGAAGAGCAGCAGGCGGCGATGAAGGCGCGCGACGTGGAGCGGTTCCACGCACTGGACTATGATTTCCACGAGCACCTCTGCGATGCCGGCGACTGCGCCCTGATGTTTGGCACGATCGCCGAGAACAAGGCGGCTGTCGATCGCATCTGCGTCTTGAGCCTTTCCGAGCCGGCAACCATGGAGGAACTCCACGAGGACCACGCGCTGATCGCCGAAGCGCTCGGCAGGCGCGACGAGGGTGAGTTGATCGGCGCGATCAAGGCCCACTTGTCCAGGCTTGACGACGTCATCGCGGGCATCCGCAAGTCGCATGCAGACTTCTTCGAAGACTGAAACGTTCATTGCCTTCGCGGCTTTGCAAATGCTTGGTGGCTGGTCTGGGCCTTGTTGGACAACGGCCGGTTTGCGGGACTTCCTGCAGACGCCGCTCGGTTGGTCTCGATGGACTGAATTTCTCCACGCAAGCCCTTCGCTTGCCGTCCCGTCTGCAGACCTCCGAGTGAGCGCACAAGATACGCACGTGCCCGTTGTTCGGCAGACCCGCAGACAGGTGCCGAGGCGAATCCCTTGATGGGCCGGTACGACCGTTCGACATCAAGACAGAATCTGACTTTGGAGAATTGCCGACCGCTCTCTCGGTGCAGGTGTCCGGCAATCCGCTCGATATCGCGTGACAGGGCAGCCAAGTCCTGCAAAGACATGGCGCGTCATTTCCGCTGTGCGGGTTTTAACGGCTGGCAGCGTTCGCTGCGATGTTATCCAGGCTTGACTCCAAGCGCTTCGCCCCAGGCAATCGTCGAGAATGCCGCGGGGTCAGCCTGCCATTGGTCCAGCAGGCCGCGCCAGCGGTCCAAGTCTTCGGCGCTGGCCACGCCAAGTTTCTTGGCCGCTGCCATGGTTTGGTCGGCAAAGAACCATCCCTGGGCGAACCCGTGAAAGAAATCCACATCCTCCTTGGCCGCGAAACACTCGAAGGAGGCGTTCACCGCAATGTCGGAAAAGCCCGCGGCATGAAGCACGCCCTTGATTTTCTTGCCCATTTCTGGATGTCCGCCGTTGGCGGAAAGGAGTTTGCCAAATACGTGCCAAGCATTGTCAAAGTCACCATGCCTGGGTTCGGTGAAGCATGAGGACAGGATCATGTCCCGACTCGATATGATCCCGCCGGGTTTCAGGACGCGCATCATTTCCGCTACGGCGGCGCTGGTGTCCGGCACGTGCATTATGGTCGCATGGGCGTGAACGACATCAAAGGAATTGCTCTCGAACGGAAGATTCACGGCGTCTGCGACCTG
>VYCX01000365.1 GCA_009843725.1 Boseongicola sp. SB0675_bin_26 | reverse complement strand
AAGGACCAGTTGATCGTGCCATACACGCTGGACTGCAACGACATGCGGTTCGCGATCCAGGCGGGGTTTGCGACCGGCAATGACTTCGAGGCGATGGTGAAGGACGCGTTCGACGTTCTTTACGAAGAGGGTCAGGCCGGCGTTCCGAAAATGCTGTCGATCGGGCTGCACTGCCGGCTGATCGGCCGTCCGAGCCGCGCGGGCGCGCTGCGCCGGATGCTGGAGCACTTCCGAAGGCACGACGGCGTCTGGTTCGCGACGCGGCTTCAGGTCGCGGAGCATTGGGCCGCGGAGCATCCCCCGATGCACAAGGCGCGGCCTTCGGAAATGGATCGGGAGACCTTCGTGACCGAATTCGGCGGGGTCTTCGAGCATTCGCCCTGGATCGCCGAGGATGCACATGCGCTCGAACTAGGGCCGGCGCATGACAGTGCCATCGGCGTTCACGCCGCGCTTGTTCGCATCTTCCGCGCGGCACCCAGGGAAAGACGCCTTGACGTGCTGGTCGCGCATCCGGACCTTGCGGGCAAGCTGGCCCAGGCCAGGCGGCTGACGGACGAGTCGGCCGCCGAGCAGGCATCGGCCGGCCTCGATGCGCTGACCGACAATGAGCGAGCGACCTTCACGGAGTTGAATGACGCCTACACCTCCAAGTTCGGATTTCCCTTCATCATCGCCGTCCGTGACAACACCAAGGCATCGATCATGGAGGCGTTCCGCTGTCGGATCGATAACGATCGGGACGCCGAGTTCGCCGAAGCCTGCCGACAGGTCGAACGGATCGCCGAGCTCAGGCTCCATGAGAAGCTGGACGCATGAGGACCCTTGTGGCGCGGCCCCTCACGGCGAAGGCATTCGCGCCGTTCGGCGATGTTCTCGAAGCCAGGGGCGACCCCGACAGGATCATCAATGACGGTCGCTGCGGCCGGTTCCACGACCGTGCCCGTCTTGACTTCGGGCCCGAGGGGCGCGCCGGCATCAGCGTCTTTCGTGGCGAGACGGTGGCATGGCCCGTGGAAATTCCCCTTGTCGAGCGGCATCCGGACGGCAGCCAGGCATTCGTTTCGATGTCCGGTCATCCCTTTCTGGTCGTGGCCGCGCCGGACGAGAGCGGCGTGCCGGGCACGCCGTGCGCCTTCGTCGCAGCGTCCGGCCAGGGCGTGAACTTCCACCGCGGAACTTGGCATGGGGTCCTGGCACCCCTGCATGCACCAGGCCTTTTCGCAGTCGTGGACCGGATTGGCGACAGCCCGAACCTCGAAGAGCACTGGTTCGACTCCCCGTATCTCGTCGAGGCAGGAGCGGAGCTTGCCGATTCGGTGTCGGCACAGGCATCGTGACACGACAGGGAATCTCCTGGCCGACGCGTCCATCCGGATGCCGGAACAGCTCCACGGCGCAAGCCAGTCTTCTGCGCCGCGCTACGCCGTTGACCAGTGGTTTCAGCCTGCGGTGGCGACGTTCCGCCCACGTTTTCCCGCACGTTCAATTGGCCATCGCGCCGATGGAGGGACTGAGCGCCATGTGTCGGTTGACGTCCTTGTAAAGCAGATAGCGGAACCGGCCCGGACCGCCGGCGTAGCATGCCTGCGGGCAGAAGGCGCGGAGCCACATGAAGTCTCCGGCTTCCACCTCGACCCAATCCTGGTTGAGCCTGTAGACAGCCTTGCCCTCGAGCACGTAGAGGCCGTGCTCCATGACGTGGGTCTCGGCAAAGGGAATGACGGCGCCTGGTTCGAAAGTCACGATGTTGACATGCATGTCGTGGCGCATGTCTTCTGGATCGACGAACCGCGTCGTGGCCCACTTTCCGTCCGTTCCGGGCATCGGTACGGGCGCGACGTCCTGCTCGTTTGCGACGACGATGTCGGGTCCTGGAAGGCCGCCGACGCGTTGGTAGGCCTTGCGTATCCAGTGAAAGCGGCATGCGGTGTCGCCGTCGTTCCCGAGCGTCCAGTTCGTTTCCGGTGGCAGGTAGACATAGCTCCCGGGTCCGAGCGCGTGCGCCGTCCCTTCGATGGCGATCCTGGCCGTACCTTCGACGACAAAGATGACTCCTTCCGCGCTGGAGTCGGTTTCCGGCCTTTCGGATCCGCCGCCCGGGGCAACCTCCATGATGTACTGGGAAAAGGTCTCGGCAAACCCGCTGAGCGGACGTGACAGGACCCAGAGGCGCGTGTCCGTCCAGAAGGGCAGGCGGCTCGTGACGATGTCCTGCATGGTGCCCTTGGGAATGACCGCGTAGGCCTCCGTGAACATGGCGCGGTCCGTCAGCAGCTGTTCCTGCGGAGGCTGCCCTCCGGTCGGGGCGAAGTAGCGTGAGGTCATGACGGCTCCAGGGATGGCGACACAACGGCAGAATATGGTCTGTACTCCACTGACGACCATACGGATCTTCGCGACAGCATCTTTCGGAAAATCACGCAAATCCCGGGCATTCGTCGAAACATTCAGATGCGACGAGGCCGCAGTCCGCTGCCGGCGGTCACCGTCGGTGACGGGGACCCGTCAAGCGTGAAGTCGCTATGCACCTTCGGTGCCGTCGGCCAGCAACAGCTCGACTTCGCGTCGTGACGGCATTGACGGTGCGGTGCCGGGACGCGTGACCGAGATGCCGGCCGCCGTGCAGGCGAAGCGAACTGCGTCGACGGGCGCCTGCCCCTCGGCGAGTGCCGCAGCGAACCCGCCGTTGAACGCGTCGCCAGCCCCGGTGGTCTCGACGACTTCACCGGCTATGACCGCGGGCACGTGGACCGCGTCAGAGGCGTCCTTGTAGAATGCGCCGTTTTCCCCAAGCGTGATGATGGCGGCGCCCGCTCCGTCGGCGAGAAACGCTTCCGCGGCGCGGTCGGCGTCCTCGACGGAGGCGACGGGGATGCCGGTTATGCCCTCCGCTTCGGACTCGTTCGGCGTCACGAAGTCGCAGAGCGACAGCATGCCGGACGGCAGGTCCGCGGCCGGGGCCGGATTCAGGATGGTGCGGACCCCGGCGTCTCGTGCAATCTCAAGTGCCCTGCATGCCGCGTCGATCGGCTGCTCAAGCTGGGTGACGAGGACGCTTGCGCCCTCGATCAGGTTCCTGCGCGCCTCGATGTCCTCCGCGGAAATTTCCCGCGCCGCTCCCGGAGAGACTATGATCGCGTTGTCGCCGGTCTTGTCGTCGACAAAGATGAAGGCTGCGCCCGTGTAGCTGTCGCCGTGCCGGGTGACGACCGGCGTGACCCCCGCGTCCTTCCAGGTCTCAAGTGCAATGTCGGCGAAGGGATCCTTGCCAAGCCGGGTCACGAAATGAACGTTCCCGCCGGCTCTTGCTGCCGCGACCGCCTGGTTCGAGCCCTTGCCGCCCGGACCCAGGACGAAGCTGCTGCCAAGGATCGTTTCGCCGATCCGGGGCATGCGCTCGGCGCGATAGGCCGTGTCGGCGACGAACACGCCGAGGATGACGATTTCCCTGCTCAATTGCTCATCACGCGTCTGGCGGAATCACGCCCTTGCGGAACATGAAGCAACCATAGAAGCGCCGTTCCCCTGTCTGGATCACGGCATAGGATTCACGGGCAAGGTCGTAGAAGGCGAAGCGCTCGATGCCGATCAGTGCGCGGTGCATTCCTTCGGCGGAGTCGATGGCGGCCTGCACCTCCATTTGCACTGGCGGGATCTCCTCGGGAGCATCGACCATCTCCATGCGCCCGGCAAAGTCGTCGACGAACGTGTCGAGAGGCAGGACCGACAGCACGGCCTCGGCGGCCTCGGCCGCCGTCAGGTTGTCCATGCGCAGGAGTTCGCCGAATGCCGTGTTGCGCGCGATCGAATCCGCAGGAAAGTTCGTGTCCGCAATGACCAGGACGTCGCCGTGACCCATTGCCCGCAACGCGTAGAGAACATTGGCGTTCAGCCTGGGATCGATTCCTTTCAGCATGGCTTTCCTTTCAGCGGTTTGGACCGTTCGAGCCGGGTGTCCCGAACAGGTTGACCCAAATCCACGGCATGTCAATTCGGCATCCATGCCGAGGCCGGTCAGCCTGCCTTGAGAGTCGCCAGCACCTTGCGCGTTGCCGCGACAAGCGAAGCCTCAACGTCGTCGAATATCTGCAGCCTGTCGAACCGGTCAGGATCACGATTCACGGAGTCTCGAAGCGCCTGCCCGAAGGCCATGCGCAGCTCGGTGCCGATGTTGAACTTGCAGATGGCTGAGCCGCGGGCGAGACGCCTGCGTTGCCAGGCCGGGACGCCCGAGCCGCCGTGGATCACCAGGGGAATGTTCGTCAGCGCCTCGATTGCCGCGATGCGGGCCTCGTCAAGACCGCCGGACTGGTTGCGTTGCAGATGCACGTTGCCAACGGAGATTGCCATCGCGTCGACGCCGGTTTCGCGGGCAAACCGCGCCGCCTCGTCAGGGTCGGTGCCTGCGGAGGCTTCGCCCTGGTCATATCCCACGAAGCCGATTTCGCCCTCGCAGGAGATGCCGGCGGCCCGCGCCAGTTCGGCAACCGCCGCAGGCTCGTCGATGTTCCGGGCAAGCGGTTTGCGGGACCCGTCGAACATCAGGGACGTGAAGCCCGCATCCAGCGCCGCCTTGCACTCGTCCATCGTGTATCCATGGTCGAGATGCGCGACGACCGGCACATCCGCGTCCGCCGCCAGATGACGATACATGCTGCCAAGAATCGGCAGTGGCGTATGCGTCCGGCAGGACGGTCCCGCCTGCAGGATGACGGGGCATTTCTCGGCCTCTGCGGCCGCGACATAGGCCCGCGTGTCTTCCCAGCCCAACGTCACGAGGCCCGCAACCGCGTAGTTGCCGGTGAGCGCCGGCTGCAGCACGTCCGAAAGCGTCGCGAGCGTCATTTGAACTTGGCGATCATGTCCTTGATGCCGGGAATCGTTTCGAGCTGGTCGGCATGCGAGGGCTGAAAGTACTGTATGAGCGATCGCTGGCTGAGCCCGCCGAGGATCGTGAAATAGTACATTTCGTATCCTGGCAGCACGCAGCAGGGGTGGTACCCACGGTCAAGGCAGATCGTGGAGCCGTCGACGATGTGATAGGCGTCCCCGGGCATGCCGTCCTCGCGCTGAAGCATTTGCACGCCGGAGCCGTGCTTCGGGCGGAACCGGAAGTTGTAGGTTTCGTCGTGGCGCGTCTCGTCGGGCAGGCGGTCGGTGTCGTGCTTGTGGCTCGGGAATCCCGACCAGCCGCCGGCGCCCACGGTGAAGAGTTCGCTGACCAGCAGCCGGCCCACCTTGCCGTGCTGCTTCTGGCCCAGGATGTGCTTGATCTTGCGATGCGTCTTGGTGTCGTCGGAGCCGTACTGCACGAGGTCGAGTTCGCTTGAACGCACGGCAAAGGGCTCAAGGACTTCATCGAACTTCGCGCCTGCGACAAAGACCTCGGCGGCGTCCGACCGGCAGACCATTTCCGCACTTGCGCCGGTGGGGACGTAGGCGCCCTCCGGTTCGCCGTCCCAGACGTCTTCGACGCGTCCGCCAAGGGCGTCGAACCTGGCGCCCTCGACATCGACGTCGACGGTGCCTGTCGCCGGGACGATGCAGGTCTCGTATCCCGGGACAGCGTATTCGAACGCCTCTCCCTTCCTCAGCTTGACAATGTTGAAGTAGTTGAGCGGCACCGTCGTGTTGTCGGCATCGACGACCGGGTTGTTCTGGTTGTCGTAAGGGGCGATGTGCATGATCCTTATCCTTCAGTCGGGCCGGGATGATCGGCCAGGAATGCTTCAAGCGTCGGGGTGTCGGGCAGGGCCGGGGCGCACCCGGGACGAGAGACCGTGATCGATGCGCAGGCGGAGCCCCGCAGAATCGCGGGCTTCAGGTCGTGCCCGTCGGCCAGCGAGGTCATGAGGCCGGCCATGAAGCTGTCTCCGGCACCGGTGGGCTTCAGCGCGTCGACCGGGTAGATGCCCGTCCGGATTTCCTGGCCGTCCGTGAAGGTTATCGCGCCATCCTGGCCCATCTTGTAGACCACGATTTCAACGGAAGTCTCCGACAGGTGCCGGGCCTTGTCCAATCCCTTGTCGTAGTCTCCCGCCATGAATCCGAATTCCTCGTCATTCCCGACGATCATGTTGCATTCGGCTGCCGCGCGGCTCAGCACGTCGGCGGCGACCTCGGGAGACGGCCAGGAATAGGGGCGGTAGTCCACGTCGAATATGATCGGCAAACCGGCCCTCCTGGCAAGCTCGAAGGCCCTGAACGTGGCGGACCGTGACGGTTCGGCCGCGAACACCGTGCCCGCCGTGATGAGCGCGCCGAATCGTTCGTATTCCACGGCTTCGACATCGCCCTCGTTCATCTGGAAGTCCGCCGCGCCGTTTCTGTAGATGACGTTCCTGTGGCCTTCGACCACGCTTTCGTAGACGGCAAGCGAATTGCGGAACTCCCCGCCGACCGCGGCGACATGGGTCGTGTCAACCCCGTAGTGTCTCAGCCGATTGACGCAGTAGCTTCCGATCGAATCATCTGACGTCCGCGTCACGAGCGCGGCCTTGCCGCCGAGCTTGCAGATTCCTGCGCCGATGTTTGCCGAACTGCCCCCGAGATCGACCGTCATCCGTTCGGCGTCTTCCAGGCGAATGCCTGCGTCGGTGAAGAAGTCGATGCCGGCGCGTCCCACGATGATGAAGTTGTTCCGACGGATTCCGTCCAGAAGGCCCGCCATCAGACGCCCTTTCTCTGGCGGGCACGAGCCGCCTCGATTTCGAGGTGCTTCTCGCGCACGCCGGCCTTTTCGGTGACATGAGGGGTGCCGACTTCCCACCATGTGTGTCCTTCGGTGGTCCAGCCCTCATGGGCGTCAACCTTCATCACGATGACATAGGTCCTGTCACTGTCCTGCGCCCGCTTGAAGGCCTCGCCGAGATCCTTGGCATGCTCGACCGTTTCCGCCTCGGCTCCCTGGGCGCGCGCATGGGACTCGAAATCGACCTCAACCAGGTTGGTGGCCGTTGGCGTGTCCGCAAAGAGATTGTTGAAACTCTTCTGCCCAACGTTGTTCTGAAGCTTGTTGATGACCGCGAAGCCGCCGTTGTCCAGGACAAGGACTATCAGTTTCCTTTCCGTCAGGACCGACGAAAAGATGTCGGAATTCATCATGAGATACGAGCCGTCGCCGCAGAAACTGATGGTGTCGCGTTCGGGTTCGCGCTCCATCTGGGCGATGCGAGCGCCCCAGGCGCCGGCGATCTCGTAGCCCATGCAGGAAAAGCCGAACTCGACATCAACGGTGCCAGTGGCCAGCGTCTTCCAGTTTGCGGTCACCTCCGCCGGCAGGCCGCCAGCCGCCGCCACGATCCTGTCTCGCTCGTGACAGAGCCCGTTCACGATGCCAATGGCCTGCGCGTAGGAGTTCGGCCGGTTTCCGACACGCGTGTTGTTCACGACGTAGTCGTTCCACTTGGCCCGTTCGGCCTGGGCCAGCGAGGTCCATTCGCTTGGCGCAGCATATTCGGCGGCGGATTGAAGTTCGGGAAGGGTCCGCTTGCAGTCGCCGATCACGGTTGCGGCCAGGTGCTTGGCCGCATCGTGCCGGGCAACGTTCAGGCCGACGAACCTGGCGTCCTTTGCAAATGCGGTCCAGGAACCCGTGGTGAAGTCCTGAAGCCGGGTGCCGACGGCGAGAACAAGGTCGGCCTTTTCGGCGATTGAATTTGCGCTGTCGGATCCGGTAACGCCGATCGGCCCGATGTTCAGCGGGTTGTCGTTCAAGAGGTTGGCACGCCCGGCGATCGTCTCCACGACAGGAATCCGGGTGGCTTCGGCGAATGCAGTGAGTTCGGCGACGGCGTCTCCGTATTGAACGCCGCCTCCCGCGATGATCATCGGGCGCTTCGAAGACTTGAGAAGCGCTGCCGCACTGGCGATTTCGGAAGAATCGGCAGGCTGTGACCGAATGCGGTGCACATGTCTTTCGAAGAGTCGAGCGGGATAGTCGAAAGTCCATCCCTGTGTGTCCTGAGGCAGGCCGATGAAGGCAGGTCCGCAGTCCGCCGGGTCAAGCATCGTGCCGATGGCCGCCGGCAGCGACTGAATGACCTGCGCAGGATGCGTGATCCGGTCCCAGTACCGGCTCACTGCCTTGAAGGCGTCATTCAGGCCAAAGGCAGGATTGCCGAAGTGCTCCACCTGCTGCAGAACGGGGTCGGGCAGCCGCGTCAGGAACGTGTCGCCGCAAAGCATCAGGACGGGCAACCGGTTGGCGTGGGCAAGGGCGGCACTGGTAAGGAGGTTTGCGGTGCCGGGTCCGGCGGACGCGGTGCAGAGCATGAAACGCCGTCGCAGCCACGCCTTTGAGTAGCCCGCAGCGGCGAACCCCATCCCCTGTTCGTTCTGGCCACGATAGAGCGGCAGCGTGTCCTTGACGTCTGCGAGCGCCTCGCCGAGGCAGGTGACGTTGCCGTGGCCGAAAATGCCGAAGCCGCCGCCGCAGAGCCGGTATTCAGCACCGTCAATCTCGATAAACTGGCTTTCAAGGAAACGCACGATGGCTTGCGCCACTGTCAGCGTCACCGTTCTTTCAGCCATCCCTTGCCTCCTCGCAATTCTGATGTTGACCGCATGCGCGAAAGAACAGAAAAGATACGGAATTTGCAACCGGTTGCAACACGCGTCGGGAGGGCATAGGCATGCCCGAGCTAGGCATCGGCATTGTTGGCGGCGGCTATATGGGCAAGGCCCATGCCGTGGCGTTTTCTGCTGTGGGAGCGGTCTTTGACACCGCGCTTCGGCCACGGCTCGAGATGGTCGCCGCCTCCTCGCGCGAGGCCGCCGAGCGTTACAGGAAGCAGTACGGGTTCAGCCGCGCGGTGGCGGATTGGCGCGAACTGGTTGATGACGACCGGGTCGAGGCAGTCGTCATTGCAACACCGCAAGGCCTGCACAGGGACATTGCCTGCGCGGCGCTTTCGCTCGGCAAGCCAGTGCTCTGCGAAAAGCCGCTCGGCGCTTCTCTTGAGGACAGCCGCGCGATGGTGGCAGCGGCCGAAGCGTCGGGCGCGGTCAACATGATGGGCTTCAACTACATTCGCACGCCGGCCTCCCAGTTTGCGCGCAAGCTTCTTCTCGACGGCCGGATCGGCGACGTGACGTGCTTTCGGGCCGAGCATACCGAGGATTTCCTCGCCGATCCGGATGCGCCGGCCACCTGGCGGACCCAAGGGATCGCGAACGGCACAATGGGAGATCTTTCCCCTCACATCATCAACGCGGCACACAGGCTGATGGGGCCAATTGCGCAAGTCGTTGGCCTGGTTGAGACGGTTCATGCCGACCGTTCCGGAACGAGCGTCGCCAATGACGACCAGGCGTTGATGATGGTGCGATTCGAGAGCGGCGCGGCGGGCAGCATATTCGTCAGCCGCGTGGCGACGGGTCGCAAGATGGGTTACGCCTACCAGATCGACGGCACCCGAGGCGCGATCCGGTTTGACGGAGAGGACCAGAACGCGCTTTGGCTGTATGTGGCGGAGGGTCCGGACTCGGAGCGAGGTTTCCGCAAGATACTGACCGGGCCTGACCATCCGGACTATCTTCCCTTCTGCCAGGGGCCGGGGCACGGCACCGGCTTTCAGGACCAGGTCATCATCGAGGCCAAGGACTTTCTCATCGCAATTGCGCGGGGCGAGCCACTTTGGCCGGATTTCAGGGAGGGGCTGCAGGTGAACCGCGTCATCGCGGCGGTCCACGCCTCGCATGCAGAGAGATGCTGGAAGAACGTCAATGACTTCTGACGACGGAGACAGGCCGATGATCCAGATTGGCAACGCGCCGTGCAGCTGGGGCGTGGAATTCGCGGATGATCCGAGGAACCCGCCTTGGCGGCAGGTCCTGGAGGAAAACAAGGACGCGGGATACACGGGCATCGAGCTTGGCCCTGTCGGGTACATGCCCGAGGACCCTTCGGTGCTCTCGGAGGCACTGGACGAGTTCGACCAGACGCTGATCGGCGGTGTCGTGTTTCGTCCGTTCCATGACGCGGCGCAGTGGGACGATGTGCTGGATGGTTCGGTCCGAACCTGCAAGGCACTTGTGGCTCATGGAGCGGAGCATCTGGTCCTGATCGACTCGATTTCGGAACGCCGCGCGGCCACAGCGGGCCGTGCCAGCGAGGCGGAACAGATGGACGGGGCGGAGTGGGCGGCCTATCGCGACCGGATTGTTGCCGTTTCGAAGATGGGAGCCGAGGAGTACGGCCTGACGGTTGGCATTCATGCGCATGCTGCGGGGTTCATGGATTTCGAGCCCGAACTCGAGAGGCTTCTGAACGAGGTCGACGAGAGCATTCTGAATATCTGTTTCGACACCGGTCACCATTCCTATGCGGGCTTCGATCCGGTCGCCTTCATGGAACGGCACATGGCGCGCATCAGCTACGTGCACTTCAAGGACATAGATCCTGGCGTCAAGTCCAGGGTGATTGCGGACAGAATCGGGTTTTATGACGCCTGCGGGCAGGGCATCTTCTGTACGCTGGGCAACGGTGATGTGGATTTCCCACGTGTCAGGGAGATTCTCCTGGACCATGGTTTCGATGGCTGGTGCACGGTCGAGCAGGACTGCGACCCGGCCGGTGCGACGTCGCCGGTTGAGGACGCGCGCTACAATCGTGAGTACCTCAGGTCCATCGGATTCGAGGATCGTTGAACACACGCGCCATCGGCGGTCAGGCCTTGTGCATTCTTGCTTGATTCTGCCGAGGACGAGACGCTCAGAAAGTTTCGGCTTCGCCGCGGCCTCGGTCGACCGATGGTCGACCCTGACATTTCCCTCCCGTTGCTCGCGATCACGTTTGAACCGAATGGCCTGGCGTCCAGCCCGGTCCAGCGAAAACCGAAGGAGCGGCCGGGTCAGACGGTCCGGGTCGAGAGCCCTGAACCCCGCTGAAAGGGCGTCGGGTCGCGGCATGCCTTTCATGTGCAGACCTTCAACAGCCGACATGGCCGACTGAAGGGGTTTCTGGCCGACGGTGTCGTGGCATTGCAACCAGATGTCTCGAAGATCGCCCGTGACGGCATCGGCGCGGTGAACTGGAAAATGACCCGCCATGCACGAGCTTCATTTCAGCAATCGACGGGTCTTGCATATGAGTTGCACACGAGGCCTTGACAGTCGTCTTGGTAGGATGAGGGTCGCACAATGACCTTTCTGGCGTTTGCACCACATGCTGCTCGGAACCTGTGCGCAGGCTTGTCGTCCGCCCTGCTGATCGCGGCAAGCTTGCCGGAACTTGCGGAGGCGCGAGACGTCCGGGACGCGACTCCGCGCATAGCCGTGGTGTCCGCATTCGCTCCGGAGCTGGAGATTCTCAAGGGGGAAATGCGGGACAGGTCGGAGCATTCCGTGAACGGCGTGAACTTCGCGATGGGCACATTGGAAGGACGCAGGGTCGTGCTGTTCCTGAGCGGGATCAGCGTCGTCAACGCGGCGATGACAGCGCAGCTTGCGCTGGACCGTTTCGCGATCGAGGGGATCGTGTTTTCCGGCATCGCAGGCGGCGTCGACCCTTCGCTAGGCATCGGCGACGTGGCAGTCCCGGAGCGTTGGGGGCAGTACCTGGAAATGCTGTTCGCGCGCGAGGTTGACGGCAGCTGGGCGACAATGCCGTTCTTCGAGTATCCTTACGGGAATTTCGGCATGATGTTCCCGCGCCCTGTCACGGTGTTGCATGCCGGAGCCGACGGGCCTGAGACCCGATTCTGGTTTCCGGTGGACGAGGCGCTTCTGGAGGCGGCGCGCGGCGCCGCGGACAAGGTGACGTTCGCGCGTTGCACGGCGGACGGTCGTTGCCTCGAAAGGCTTCCGCGCATCGTGGTCGGCGGTTCCGGGGTCTCGGGCGGGGCCTTCGTCGACAATGCGGATTTCCGGACGTGGGTCTTCGAGACGTTCGGTGCGCGCCTCCTCGACATGGAGAGCGCCGCAGTGGCCCATGTCGCCTATGCCAACGGCGTGCCGTTCGTAGCGGTGCGCAGTCTCGCCGACCTTGCCGGCGGTGGGGCAGGCGCGAACCAGATGGAGACATTCCTCGAGCTCGCGGCGGGCAACGCGGCCGCCGTGGTCAGGGCGATGTTGAGAGAGATGCCAGGTCGCCCCTGAAGAGCCGGACCGGTCAATAAAGCAGGTTCAGGACGCCGAGCGAGACGACGAGGAACAGGATCGACATGATGCCGCCTGCTCGCATGAAGTCGACGACCGAGTAGCCGCCTGGTCCCATGATGAGTGCGTTGACCTGATGCGTCGGGATCAGGAAGGAATTCGAGGTGGATATCGCGACCGTCAACGCAAAGAGGGCGGGGTCCGCACCTGCACCGAGGGCGATGTTCACGGCCAGCGGCACAAGGAGAACGGTTGCACCGACATTTGACATCACAAGCGTGAAGAACGTCGCCAGTACCGCGATGGCCGCCTGAAGAACCCAGAGCGGCATTCCTTCCATCACGGCGAGGATGAGGGCGGCGATCCAGGCGGCCGTTCCCGACGTCTGCACTGCGTGCCCCAAGGGTATGAGACTGGCCAGGAGAAAGACGGTTTGCCAGCTGACCGCGTCGTAGGCTTCCTCGACGGAAATCACGCGGCTGAGGATCATTCCGACGGCGCCGACCAGCAGGCAAAGCGAAAGGACGAGATTGGAGAACAGGACCAGCGCGATTGCGATGGCGAAGAAAAGGAGCGCCCAGCCGATCTTCTTGGGCCTGATGTTCTCGTGAGGAAAGTCGGTTGTCACCACAACGAAGTCGCGGTCGGCTTCGAGCCGCACCAAGGCATCCCACGGCGTGTGGCAAACCAGCGTGTCGCCCGCTGCGAGCGGCATGGTGCCAAAGTCGGGACTGTCCTGCGTGACGGCGTTTCCGCCCCGGTAAACGATCAATGGCGACAGCCCGTAGACCTTGCGGAGCCAAAGCTCGCGCATGCTTTTGCCGATTATTCCCGATCCTGGCGGGATCACGACCTCGGCAATGCCAGCCTTGCCCGGATGCAGCGTTTCCGCGAAAGTCTCGAGCTCCGATGCTTCGGGGAGTTCGAAGGCGTCCTTGAAATCCGCTATGTCCCGGGCGTCGGCGATGATCGCGAGCTTGGCAGGCGCCTCGATGAGGATGTCCCGTGGCGGGGCAGTGTAGGTCCGGCCCTGGAAGGCCGTCGCAACAACCTGGACGTTGAATGCGCGCTGAAGGTCACCCAGCGTATGGCCCGCGAGAAGGCTCCCGTGCGGCACGTCGATTTCGTGGATGATGCCGTCAAGCCCGTAGGTCGCGTTGAAGTATTCCAGCGTCGACTGGGCCGTCCCGGAGTCGTCGCGGGAGGTGCCGGGCAGAACGAATCTGCCAAACAGGATGAAGTAGAGGAGGCCGCTGGTCACCAACGCGATTCCGATCGGCGTGACGGAAAAGAGAGAATAGGTGCTCATTTGAGCGCCTTCTCCCAGAGTCTCGTTTATGGAGACAAGCAGGTCGTTCAGGAGGATCAGCGGCGACGAGCCTACCAAGGTCATGGTGCCGCCGAGGATCGCGCAGAAGCCCATTGG
>VYCX01000347.1:8118-13549 GCA_009843725.1 Boseongicola sp. SB0675_bin_26 | reverse complement strand
TCCCCCGCGCTATGATCGCACCCAGCTGTTTGAAGGCGGCGCGCCGGTCGGCAAGACTCCGGAAGAGTGATGCCAGATCCACGCTACATCCAAGTTTGGCTGCGTGTCCAAAGTCCGCACCCTGCCCCTCCGAGGCAAGTGCGGGTCATGTTGCGTTCAACATGATCCGCTCGTTGCACTCCCGTCGAAAACGGATGCGCGTGGCGCCTGAACATGATCGGAAAGGACCCGGTGCCGCACATGAGGAAACGAGCGATTGGTGCAATGGAACTGGCGCCGCGCGCGGAAACGGCCGACACTGCAGCGTGAGTTGCTCGAACGTCCGGCGCGGCAGGCAAAAGCGCAGCGGCTGCGACGGGAAAGGCACGAAGCCGTACCGTTCATGGAAGGCGCTCACGCGGTCGCGCAACGCGTCGACCACAATTGCATAGACACTGATCGTGTCGCCCGCGCGCGCGACCTCCGAATCGGTTCCGAGTCCGCCGCGAGATCACGGACCGCAGATGCGCGGAGAACGCAATGACGCGCGTGAGATCAGGCAAACTGTCGCACCGACTTTGCATGCCGTCGACGCAGGAAGCCGCGTGGCAGCCGGCTATCGTGCCTGATGACCAGCCAGCATCTGAAGTGCGCTCGCAAGAGGCATCGCCCGCACGCCCTCATTCCCCGGCACTTCCCTGTTGTCGGCATAGACCAGCATCCGAACTTCAGCGCCCAGCTCTTTGGCAGCAACATGGAAGCCGCGCGTTGCCTTTGGCGATGTCGTGCGCTTGATCTCGATCGCCCAGAGGGCGCCGCCACGGAGTCGCAGCACCAGATCGATCTCCGCACCTGCGGACGACCTGTAGAAGCTTGCCTCGGTCCCACGCGGCGCTGCCGCGATCAGGTTCTCGATGCAGAATCCCTCCCAGCTGCCGCCAACAACCGGGTGTCCAAGCAGGTCTTCCAACGTCCCGATCCCAAGCAACGCATGGGTCAAGCCGGAGTCGCGGATGTAGACCTTGGGAGACTTGACGAGCCTTTTGCCCGCGTTCGAATGCCATGGCGGCAGCCGTCGGACCAGCATCAGGTCGACCAGCACGTCAAGATACCGCGCGACACTCTGACCGGATACTCCAAGATTGCCGGCAAGCTTGGCCGCATTCAGCAGCCCACCCTGTTCATGGGCAAGCATCGTCCAGAAGCGACGCAGGGATTCTGCAGGAATGCGCAATCCAAAGGCGGGAATGTCCCGCTCCAGATATGTTCTGGCGAAATCCTCTCGCCAGGTCAGGCTGGCACCGTCGCTCTTCGCCAGGAAGCTCTCGGGAAAGCCGCCGCGAAGCCAGAGCGGCAACATCGCCTCTGTACCCGTTTCCGGCAGACAAAAGGGCATAAGTTCGTGGTAGCTGACCCGTCCTGCCAGCGACTCCGCACTTTGGTGAAGGAGTGCCCTTGAAGCTGATCCCAACAGCAGGAACTGCCCTGTTCGGTACCCTTGCCTGCGTCGTCGATCGACCTGACCGCGTAATGTGCTGAACAGATCCGGCACAACCTGCACCTCGTCGATCACCACGAGGCGACCGGCTTGTTCGTCAAGGTACAAGTCGGGTTCGTCGAGCGCCCGACGGTCGGCGATTCGCTCCATGTCGAGATATGCGGCGTCGCGGCTTTCCGCGATTTCCTGCGCAAGTGTCGTCTTGCCGACCTGCCTTGGCCCAAGAAGCACGACGCCGGCCTGGACTTCCAAGGCTTCTTCGACTGTTTTCTTGAGGGAACGGTCAATCATACCTTGCATATATTCCATTCAATGGAAGATTTGCAAGGATATGCGAAGGCGCGACTTGTTCATCCAGCGCCAGGGAAAGTCTGCGAAAGCAGCCCTGCCGCTCTCCAGCCCGGGCTGCCCGCTACTCCACTACGTAGCCGAGCGCGCGGTAGCCAGCCCGCCTCTTGGCTGCCATTCTGGACAGGACCGGAACGCAATTGTCGACATAGTCGACCACGAGAACGTCCTTCTTTCCCTCATGCTGTCGATGCAGCCTGCCAACATATTGCGCGAGCGTGCCCTTCCAGGCGATCGGCATTGTAAGGAACAGGGTGTCAAGCCGAGCGTCGTCAAAGCCCTCTCCAACATAGCGCCCGGTCGCAAGGACCAACCGCTCTTCCTCGTCACCGACCTTCAGAGCCGCATGCGCGGCCTTCCGGTCCTTGGCAGACATGCCTCCGCGGAGCACAACGACGTTTCTTGCAAACCGCGAAAACCGTTGCCGAAGGCATTCAAGGTGGTCCTTGCGCTCGGTCAGCACGATCGGTGATCTCTTCGCCTCCAGTGACTTCAGCACATCATCGAAGATCAGGTCGTTTCGAGTGCCGTCCCTCGCCAGAGCGGCATAGATCGCAGGCATCGACGGGCGTTCGGTCATGGCCAGGCTCTCCGGCAACGTGAACTCCGTGCAACGCTCTCGGGCGCGATGCCGAAGGCCGCTCTCGATTGCATGTGATCTTGCGTCCACGCGATGACGTACAGGACCGCACTGCATGAACACTATGGGATGATGCCCATCCTTTCGAGCGACAGTGGCAGACAATCCGGTGACATGGCGTGCCTTCGACCTTCGGGCGACGAGTTCGAAGCTCACGGCGGAAATGTGATGACATTCATCGATGATCAGATGACCATAGTCGGCAACGATGTCGTCTACCTCGCCCTTGCGGACCAGGCTCTGAACCAGCGCGACGTCAATCACGCCAGTTGGCTTGCGCTTCCCGGCCCCAATGGTCCCGATCTGCTTCGGGTCTATCTGCAGCAAGGACCCCAGGCGCTCCACCCATTGGCTCAGGATTTCCTGACGGTGCACCAAGACCAGGGCATTGCATGCGCGGTGCCCGATAAGCGCTGAGGCCACGACGGTCTTGCCGAAGGCGGTCGTGGCGGCGAGCACGCCGTTGTCGTGCCTGGCCAGCGCATCGAACGCACGCGATTGCTGTTGGCGCAACTGACCACGGAAACGAACCGTCTCCGGCAAGGGCGTTCCGTCAGCGCGCAGGTCGTCCAGGTCCACGCTTGCACCGTGCTCGGACAGGAACCCGATGGTTTCGTCGAAACAGCCACGCGGCAAGGCAACGTGCCGGGGATGCAACTCGGCGCAGGACACGATTCGGGGCTTGCCGAATGTCGGGAACCGCATCGCCTGCGCACGATAGTATTCGGGGTTCGGGAATGCGGCCAGACGCATCAGTTGAGCGACAATGGCCGAAGGAAGTTGCGTCCGGTCAACATAGATCTGGTCCGCGATCGTCACCTTGACCGCTTTCGGCAAGTCCACATCAGGGCGTCGAGACTTCACGCGGCGCGACGGCGGCATTTTCCAGGGCTCGTCCGCATGTTCGTCGTCAACGGGCGTTCGAACGCCCAGCACCCACCCGGAGGACTCCGCATATTCCGCAAGGCCGGAAACGGCTTCAGCAGAAAGCCTTGGCAAGGATGACAGATAGGCCCACTGGTCATCGTACGGTCGCATGTCCGTGTTGACAAAGACACTGTTGCCAACCTTCCGCGCCTTGTGCTGGAGAGGCAGCGCGATCAGGTTTCCGAAGCCGCCGAGCGGCATCGTATCCTGGTTCGGGAACAGGCGGTCATAGGAGGTGAAGCCAATTTCCGGCCGCCTTTCCATTGTTTCCGTGATCAAGGCCGATCCGAACTGGCGTGCGGTCCGGGCCGATACCGGTTCAGAAAAGAAAAACCAGACATGGCCCCCAGTCCCGGACCTTGATCGCTCCAGTGCTGCAGGCACCGCCTTTGCCTGGCAGGTCTCGATCAGCGCATTGGCGTCATCAGCCCATGACGCCTTGTCGAAATCGATCGCCAGAAACCGGCAGGTACTGTCTTGCAGCAATGGATAGACGCCGGCGACAAAGTTCCCGTCCCGGCCACCGCGCAGGTGCCTTTCAATGACGTCTGCGTCCGGCGGGATGAACTTCTGTTGCGGACAATCGCGGCATCTGACCTTCGGCTTGCCACAGACGCCCTTGACCCATTCATTGAAACAGGCAGGTGAATACCCGGACCGTCCGCTCCGACCGCTTTCCCACCTCACGGGAAACACGTCAGGCCGACCGGCGAAGAGGCGACGGAACAACTCGACTTTCTCAAGCGATGACGAGTTGTTCGTGACGGAAGCGCTTTCGGGGGCGGGTCGACACTTTGCAGGACCACGTTCAGAGGCCAGCCGAGCCTCAAGGGTCGCCGCCTCTCGTTGAAGCCGGCCCCTTTCGGCGTCCAGGCAGGCCAGTCGCTTTCGGACTCGCGCCAAGTCCGTCGCATTGTTGCCTTGGCTCTCCAATGTCGCCTTCCGCCTTTGCCGATTCGATTGCTCCTGCATAGAAGGACGACGCTGCCCACGTAAGCAAGTTCGCCTCGGTTCGACTTGACGTGTCATCCCCTGAAGCAAACCGCCAGCATGTTGGAAAGAGCGGGACATGAGTCCGCGCGCACGTACCAGAGGGCTGAATTCAGCCGTCATTGAAGCGCCTGTCGAACAGAAAGTGCACGAAAGCGAATGCATCCGTGGCAGGCGTGGCTCATCGAGTCATTTTGTGCCCGACAGGAAAGTGCGCAAAATGAACATGCAGAAGGGACTGGCGGAGAGGAGGCACCGCAGGGCGGGCTATGCGGACGTGCTGGATGCGCCCCCGCACATGGTGGCCGAGGTGCTCGCGGGAACGCTTTACACCCGGCCATGGCCGGCCATGCCGCACGGCCTTGCGAGTTCAGGGATAGGTGTGAAGATCAGCCCCCTTTCGGTTACGGCGATGGCGGCCCAGACGGCTGGTGGATCACATTCGAGCCGGAATTGCATCTGGAGGAAGACATAGTCGTGCCAGATCTTGCGGGCTGGCGGCGGACAACGATGCCGGACTATCCCGATGCGGCGTACTGCGCCATCGCGCCCGACTGGACGTGCGAAGTGCTCTCGCATTCGACACGGCGCATCGACAGGCACGAGAAGGCCGCGATCTACGCCCGTGAGGGCGTCTCCCATCTCTGGTTCGTGGATCCGGACGCGAAGACGCTGGAAGCGTTCGAGCTCAACGACCACCGCTGGATGCTCCTGGCTACGCTCGCGGATGATGAACCGGTATCACTGCCGCCCTTCGACGCCATCAGCTTCCCGCTGGACACGCTCTGGCCCGAAAGTGTCGCCGCGAATGGCGACGCAGCCTAGCAGAGCGTCGGCACATCCTGCGGCGGCCACGCCCATGGACCAGCCCAATTCCCGGGGCGGATCGTTCTCCTTTGGAGCGTTGCTCTGCAAATTGCGCCCCTAAGGACGCCTTTCGATCTTCCATTCGCTCAAGCATTGCGCTCACGTCTGTCGGAGGAACCAACTCTCCATCCCGCCCGGATTGTCGTTCCGCACCTCCATGGACAACGGCCCTGGTGATGATG
>VYCX01000347.1:4580-8108 GCA_009843725.1 Boseongicola sp. SB0675_bin_26 | reverse complement strand
CGATCCGTTCCGCAAAGCCGGTCACCCGGCTTGGCCAGGACACCACCAATCCGCGACATCTTTCGGAGGTCCCGCGACAAGTCCCGAAAGGCAAAATAGAAAGTCTCAAAATATCAACTGCCCGCGCATCCAGAAGCATCTCTGCAGGATGGGCAGTCTTCCACAATTTCGTTGGCGATGGGATGCGCCGCGCCGTGATGCAAGAGCTGTTTCCGAATGCTCAGATTCAAATTTGCGAAAGGGCCCAACTCCCCCATGAACGAAGCTTGAATTTGCGCTTGGGCGACGGTCGCAATGTCACGATGCTTCTCGACCAGGGACTTGGAGCGTGGCGGGCGCGTGGTACACCTCGGCATGACTTTGTGGCCGAGCCGCCTAGGCAAGCGCGCTCGCTTAGGTCGCTGAAGCTTGCCATAGCGGTGGAAGAAGGAAGGGAAGCGCCCGTGGTGTTGCAAGCAACCCAAGTATGGCAGGAGGCGCCCAATTCACGAACGAGCACACCCTGTCGATCAGGAAGCGTCGGGTCAACGTGACCACGGTCAGGCAGGACACGGCATGTGTGGAGGCTCAAGTCAACGAGGGAAGCCTCTGACAGATGAACGACTGTCGATGCAGATGAATCAGGCACGCTTGCGGTCGAGATGGGTGATCAGTGATGCATGTCCGTGCACCGCGAAAAATGCGGTTTTCACATCATGACTTGGCACATATGAAAAAATCATGTATTTTAGTCCGCACAAATCAAGGATTAACACACATGATTCGGGACAGGCGTGCGAGTCTCGCGGAATACCTCACGGAGCTCCAGTCGAAGGGCCGGGTCGTTTTCGACGCGAAGGAGGCCGTGGAAACCCTCGGCACCAACCGCGGCGCGTTCCTGGATGCCGCTCAGCGCCTTCAGAAACGTAGCAGGCTAATCAGTCCGCGCAAGGGATTCTATGTTGCTGTCCCTCCGCAATTCGCGTCCTGGGGGGCGCCGCCGCCATCCTGGTACGTGGACGCGCTCATGCGACGAGAGCGGCAACCTTATTACGTAGGCCTGCTGAAGGCCGCGGAGCTGCACGGTGCGACCCATCAAGCCGTAATGGAATTTCAGGTCGTGGCTGGCAAACGCATGCCCAGGATCCGGGCGGGGCGCAGCCTCATCGTCTTCTACTACCGAAAGGAGATGGCCGCGATCGTCGACGGCGTCGAAGACACCAAGACCGATACCGGAAGGATGAAGGTGTCCTCGCCCGCGCTGACGGCGCTCGATCTCATGCGTTACGGCAAGGGGTCGGCCGGCATCGACAACGTCGCCACCGTCCTCTCCGACCTCGGGTCCAGGGTCGACGGCGATCAGCTCGCGTTCCTGTCCCTTCGGTTCGAGAAACCTGTCGTTCAGCGGTTGGGCTACATGCTCGACATTCTCGACCGGCGCAGCATTACCCAAAGGATGCACGAAATGCTGATGTCGCGGGGCAAACTGCCCTGGACCGAGCTGGACCGGGGAGAGGCGAGGGACCCGCTCTTCGCACCCGATCCGGTCGAACGGGATCGGAGATGGCGGGTCGTTGTGCGCCGGCCTCCGGAGGTCGATGAATGATCCCGAGCCAGAACATCGTTGAATGGAGCCAGACGGCGCCTTGGGCCGAGCAGAGGCAGGTTGAGCAGGACCTGATCATCTCGCGCGCCCTCGTGGAGACATTCGGCGACCCGCTCCTTGCATCCGAGCTCCGGTTCCGGGGCGGAACCGCACTCAACAAACTGCACTTCCCGGAGCCGCTCCGCCATTCTGAGGATATCGACCTCGTGCGGACGTCGGCAGGAGCGATCGGTCCGATACTGGATCGGTTGCGAGAGCTCCTGGAGCCGTTTCTCGGTCCCGCACGCTTCGAGCAGAGCAAGGTCGCACCGAAGATCCGCTTTCTGGTGCCGGCGGAAGATGGCGGCGAACACCCCATCCGCCTCAAGCTCGAAATCAACACGCGTGAACGCACCGCCTACGACCCGGTCGTGATGGCGCCGTTTGCCGTAGAGAATCCCTGGTTCTCGGGCGCGTCGACGATACCGACATTCTCCAACGATGCCGGGGGAGCCTTGGGCGAAGACGCCCGATGCGAAAGCGAGATTGGGGATTGAGTGGTGAGCGATGACACCACCAATGCAATGTCATTCAGACTGGATCAGCCACCGCGCGACCGATCGGCACGTCCCGCCGGCATCTGCGTGTTCAACGATCCTGGAAAGAATTCGCTCCGACCCGGTCAAGCGGAGTGTCAAGCTCTTCGGCGCCCACAGACCCGCCGTTCCACTCGCTCAGGACGTCAACGGCTGGCCACTCATATGTCTGCCGAAGGGCCTCACAAGAGGCTTCCAGAACTACAGATTCCAGTTGAACCTTGACCTTTGGCGATCCGGGAAGGACTCGAACCCTCAACCTGCTGATTAGAAGTCAGCCGCTCTATCCAGTTGAGCTACCGGACCGCATGCGTCGTCATAGCACGACCCGCCACCATCACAACATTGACTGATGGAATCCGATTGAAACAATTCGCGCACCGTGCAGCCTTCAATCCGGCTCGGCGCATTCCACCCGTCATGCCGCGGCGCAACCGGTGCCAGCTGAAAGTGCGGACATCCGTTCGTCATCCGCCTGCATGCAATGCCAAGCGAGCAGCCGGCCTGTCTTCAGTCGTCAATGAGTCCAGGCGCCGCGCCGGTCGGTCGCAAAATTCTCGCCATATCCGCGACGGCGGACATTCGGCTTTCTCGCCTTCGGTTCGCGCACTATCGCGTCGATGCCATGCCTTTCGGCATAGTCCAGCGCCGCTTCCCTTGTCGGGAACCGCATCTGGACCTGCGCCCGAGTGTCAGCCGACGATGTCCAGCCCATCAGAGGGTCGATCTCGCGACCGGCCTCGTTCACGAACTCGAGCACCCAGTCCCGGGACCTTCCGGTGCCGGACGACATGGCAGACTTCGCAGGGCGGTAGATAAGTGCAGTCATTGTGACACTCTATCGACAATTGCGGGCAGGGGATCAAGTGCCTTCCGAATTGAAGAACGGGCAATTCTGCCGCACTGCGCCGTCCCCAGTCGAAACAAGCCCTTGCCCGGCCCCAGCCTGCGTCTTGCTGACATCCTCGAATTCTTGCCGGACCGCGAAAGGGAGTTTCGCAGAGGCAATCTCGATCTCTCGATGACCAGCCCCGTTGCCTGCAACGTGACGGCAGGCGGCAAGGCGATGCGTGCCAAGGAATCGGGCGCACCGGAACTCGCAGGGAACCTGCGGCTACCGATGTGACGGGATTGTGGCAACCACCACTTCTCCGAGAAGAAACTGGGCCCGATGGAACTGCATCTCGACGTCGCACGCTGGCACGAAGGCTGGCGGGTTCCGAAGCCTGCGGCTCCCGGCCATGCAGGCGCCAGGTGCCCTCCAGATGCCCCCTGCCGCTCGGCGGTAGAGGATGGATCGTGAAATCAACGTTCCGCCGGACAGGCGTCCTGGGCGGGAAATTGGGCCCGGACACTTCGACGCCAATC
>VYCX01000347.1:0-4570 GCA_009843725.1 Boseongicola sp. SB0675_bin_26 | reverse complement strand
CCAATCTCACGTGCCTGCACTGGCGCAGATCGTTGGCGTCACGCCGACTCCACGCTTGCAACCGGGCCGTCGAGGGTCGAATGTGGCTTGGCCCCGAAGGATCCAGATCCATGTCCGCAACCGACATCCAGACCCTGACCTCCCCAGCGGCCGAGATCCGATCCCGGGAGAAGCTCGAAGGTGGCCATCCGCTCGTCATGGACTCGGAATTCGAGCCCGCCGGCGATCAGCCAACCGCCATTGCCGAGCTCGTCGAAGGGGTCGCGGCAGGCGAGCAGAACCAGGTTCTTCTGGGTGCGACGGGCACCGGCAAGACCTACACGATGGCCAAGGTCATCGAGGCGACCCAGCGCCCGGCGATCGTCCTTGCGCCGAACAAGACGCTCGCGGCGCAGCTCTATGGCGAGTTCAAGGGCTTCTTCCCGTCGAATGCGGTCGAGTATTTCGTGAGCTACTACGACTACTACCAGCCCGAAGCCTATGTGCCGCGTTCCGACACCTACATCGAGAAGGAGGCCCAGATAAACGAGCAGATCGACCGGATGCGCCATTCCGCCACGCGTGCGCTTCTCGAGCGGGACGACGTGATCATCGTCGCGTCGGTGTCCTGCATCTACGGCATCGGCAGCGTCGAAACGTATGGCGCAATGACCCAGGACCTGCATGCAGGCCGTGAGTGCGACCCTCGCAAGGTCATAGCGGATCTCGTCACCCAGCAATACCGCAGGAACGATCAAGCGTTCCGCAGGGGCACGTTCCGCGTCCGGGGCGACGTGATCGAGCTCTGGCCCGCGCATCTAGAGAACCGGGCATGGCGGCTGTCCTTCTTTGGCGAAGAGCTCGAGGACATCGCCGAGTTTGATCCGCTCACCGGCGAAAAGACCGACAAGTTCGAACAGATCCGGGTCTACGCGAACTCCCATTACGTGACGCCAAGGCCGACTCTCCGGCAGGCCGTCAAGGGCATCCGGGAGGAGCTCAAGATTCGCCTGTCCCAGCTTGTCGACGAGGGCAGGCTTCTTGAAGCGCAACGGCTTGAGCAGCGCACGAACTTTGACCTCGAGATGATCGAGGCGACCGGATCATGCAACGGCATCGAGAACTACTCGCGCTACCTGACCGGGCGGGCGCCCGGGGAGCCGCCGCCCACGCTCTTCGAGTTCATTCCTGACCAAGCCATCGTCTTTGCTGACGAGTCCCATGTCAGCGTGCCGCAGATCGGCGGCATGTATCGCGGCGACTATCGGCGCAAGTTCACTCTCGCCGAACATGGCTTCCGCCTGCCCTCCTGCACCGACAACCGGCCGCTGAAGTTCGAGGAATGGGACGCCATGCGCCCCCAATCCGTCTTCGTCTCGGCAACGCCCCAGTCCTGGGAGCTCGAACAGACCGGCGGCGTGTTCGTCGAGCAGGTCATTCGCCCAACCGGACTGCTCGACCCTGAAGTGGAGATCCGTCCGGTCGAAATGCAGGTCGACGACTTGCTGGACGAGGTGCGCAAGGTGGCCGCCAATGGCTACCGCACCTTGGTGACGACCCTCACCAAGCGCATGGCGGAGGATCTCACCGAGTACCTCCACGAACAGGGCATAAGGGTGCGCTACATGCACTCGGACATCGACACGCTCGAGCGGATCGAGATTCTGCGCGACCTCCGGCTCGGTGCGTTCGACGTGCTCGTCGGCATCAACCTGTTGCGCGAGGGCCTGGACATTCCTGAGTGCGGCCTGGTGGCAATCCTGGACGCCGACAAGGAAGGCTTCCTGCGAAGCGAGACCTCGCTCATCCAGACCATTGGCCGGGCCGCTCGCAACGCCGACGGGCGCGTCATAATGTATGCCGACCACGTCACGGGGTCCATGGAACGCGCCCTTAAGGAAACGGAACGGCGGCGTGCGAAGCAACTCGCCTATAACGAGGCACACGGCATCACGCCTGAAACGATCCGGAAGAACGTCGCCGACGTGCTCGAAGGACTATACAAGGGTGACACCGACACGGCCCGCATCACCGCCCAGGTCGACAAGCCGCTGGTGGGAGCCAACCTGCAAGCGCATCTGGAAGGGTTGCGCGAGAAGATGCGCAAGGCTGCCGAAGACCTGGAATTCGAGGAAGCGGCACGGCTCAGGGACGAGATCAACCGGCTGGAAACCGTTGAGCTCGCGGTGGCCGACGACCCGCTGGCACGGCAGTCACAGGTGGAGCTGGCCGTGGAGGATTCGCGTGCTGCTCAAGGACGTTCGTCGGCCGGAAAGGCCGGCCAGCGGGGCGGAAACGTGCGCAGACGGAAAAGGAAGTCGAGGTAGGCCCTGCGGGGCAAGGTCCGGAATGGCGCATGCCCGCCCCGCTTCCGCCTAGGGTCAGGCTCCGATGTCCGGCTCTCGCAGGACGTGTACGCCATTTATCCGCCAGCGACCGTCAATCCGGACCATCTGGTAGTCGAGCAGGTGAACGCGTCCCGCCCGGTCCCGGATCATCACCCTTTGCCACAGCGCCCCTTCCACCTCGCGCAGCTTGAGATAGCGCACGTCCGCCGGCCGCCAGACCATCGGGTACCCGTTGCGAACCATTTGGCCGAACCGCTGGTGGCTGCCGAAAAGTCCCTGAATGCCTGGCGACGCGAAGGAGAAGGCACGCGCAAAGTCATCCTTCAGGAACGCGTCGATCTGAGAATCTATGGTTGCTTCGATTCCAGGCACACGTGCCAGCACATCAGCGGCCGACGCGATGCCGGCCCAGCACAGGGCGAATGTCACGACAACTGGACGGAGGCACGACTTCATGGCGCGTCTCCTTCGCAAAAGGACGTCACCTTGGACATCCTGTCCTCGCGTCCTGCGTCTGTCAATGGAAGGCACGGCGGTCGACCACCGCGCTGGACGCAGTCTGCGATGGCCGCGCACCAACGCGCTGCGGGAGGCGATCTGGGAGGCGCGCCACGGCGACCACAGGTGAAAGAGGCCCCCAGCGCTCATTGTCGGCACCTCCTGCCTCAATCGGCACGCACAAGAATGCTCGGACAAGAACAGAATTGCTGCAGACGGTCATTTGACCAAGCCCCGTTCTTGTGACGGAGGCTCGCCCTCGGCGGCGCTCACGTTCCCCAGGCATTCGCGAGAAGCGGTTGACGCGTCGCTTTCCTTGTCTGAACGGTGCCTGCCGCACATTGCCATTCTGGCCCGGGCTTGAAGGTGTCCGTAGACGGCCGTGGCTGCATGCACCACATGTTACAAGTCGCAAGGCTGCTTGGGCAGGCAAACCAGATCATGAAAGGCTGAATGCCGATCGCGCAATGACATCCACAGCATCTGAACCCGCCATTTGACAAGACGTCGGTTGACAGACTTTGGCTTCCGAAGGCTCGTCACAAACCGGCTTGCGGGACGAACGATGATTCCGGCTCGGTCCCGCCTTGCTTTGGCAGCCACTTGCCAGCCGTTCTCCCCTGAAGAATTCGACAGGTTCCGCGTCACGTGCCGCTGCGACCTCTTCCAGAACATCCACGGCGACGCTTTCCGGACGCTCCAAACAAGCGCTCGCTGCCGACCCGAGTGTGGCCCTTCCTGCATCACCATTGACAGTGACGGCGCCGGCATGTCTGCCGACCTGCCCTCTGCGAGACGTTCGCCGGCAAGACCCGGTTCAGGACCTCATGCCGCGGCGGCAACTGGGAGCGCGCTGGCTCGCACCGCACCACCGGCCGCAAGCCTGCCAAGGGGGTGTTCGCAATGCCACCCTGCAGAGACGCCGGTGCAATCCGGCCTGGCGAACGGACCGCTGAAATGTCCGCGAATTCGCGGACACGGCCGGACGCGCGCTCCACCGCTTCTCCCGGCGGTGGCAACGGCGCGTCGCCACTGCCACGACCCGTCGTTCAAGGGCACCGGACCGGCGCCGCCTCAGGCAAGCTTGCCCTCGAGCGCCTGATCGATCAGCGCCGTCGTCTCGCCAATTCCGTACAAGGCGATGAACACGCCAAAGCGCGGCCCCTGGCTCGAGCCCAGAAGCACCTCGTAAAGCGCCTTGAACCAGTCGCGCAGAGGGTCGAACCCATGCTCGCGGCCGACGGCATAGACCATGGACTGAATCTCTTCCGCATCCGTGCTGCCGTCCCAGGTTTCAAGTCGCGCCTTCAAGTCCTCCAGCGCTGCCCGCTCCTTCCCTTCGGGAGCACGATAGGTCCTGTGCGGCCGCACGAGATCGTTGAAATACGCAACGGCAAACCCGGCCGCTGCATCCAGGTCGGGGTGCGTGTCCGGCGCCGCATCGGGCGCATAGCGCTTGATGAAACCCCAGAGGCGATCGTTGTCCTCGGCCCCGGAGACGCTGGCAAGGTTCAGGAGCATCGAGTACGGCACGATCAGGTTGGACCTCGGCACATCGCCCGAATGCACGTGATAGACCGGGTTCGCGAGCTTTGCGGCATCGTCCTGGTCCACGTAGGCGCGAAGCTGCTGATGATATTCGTCCACCGCCTTCGGAATCACGTCGAAGTAGAGCCGCTTCGCGGTTCGTGGCTTCAGGTACATGAAATACGCAAGGCTCTCAGGTGCGGCATAGGCCAGCCAGT
>VYCX01000366.1 GCA_009843725.1 Boseongicola sp. SB0675_bin_26 | reverse complement strand
GCACAAGGCGTTCGACAAGACGCCTCTCCGGCTGCAAGAACTCGTCGGCGCGGGAATCGTACAGCGTGCGAAGCTGCTCGTCGTCGACCTCGATCTGCCCGGCAAGATCTTCAGGCGTCAGCAAGGCGTAGCGGATCGTCTTCGTCTCGGGCCGCGTAAAGGGATCGGGGTTCTCCCGATGGTAGGACGCAAGTTCGTCTTCTGCGGGATCCGGGATCGGTGCTTCCAGGTCCTTGCCAGTCAGCCGAGCCCATGTCACGTCACGTGTCTCGCGTTCGTGGTTGAACAGCGTGTCAACCAAGACGTCAGGTGCCCGGGTGCCAGCGAGAATGGCGTTTCGCAACAGTTCCTCGGCGACATCACTTCTGACCTCGGCTTCGAATTCGCTGGCGTTCAACCCGGCCCGTTCAAGCGTGAACTCGTAGACCTGCCGATCAAATTCACCGGAGGCATCACGGAACTCCGACAGTGACTGGATGCGGTCACCCACGGTTTCGTCGCCGGCCGAGATTCCAAGCGCCGCCGCTTCGTTTTCGACAGCAGCCGAATTTATGAGTTGGGCGAGCACGGCGCTGTCCAGGCCGAAATTGCGAACGTCCTGGAAGGTCACCGACTGCCCGGTCTGCTGCTCCAGTCTCTGCATTCTGGAGAATATGGCGCGCGCGTAGTCATTGATGCCGACCTCGGCCTTGCCAACCGTGGCCACGGATCCTGTCGTGCCGCCGAAATTCGTCACGCCAAATCCGGCGAGCCCGAGGATGAGCAGGGCCATGATCACGAACGTGCCTGTGCTCTTTACCTTGTCCTTTGCCATATGAGCCTGCCTCTGGTTTCGGGTCGCGACGTCCTAGCCGAGGCTCGGGTTCAGGGCAAGGGTCGCCCGGCAGACGACCAGGACGAATTGGTTCCAGAGCATGCCGACGCCGGAATCCGTCCGGGCCCAGGCACCTGAGCATCCGGTTCCATCCGTCCTGGTTGCGGATTCCCCGCATTCGAGACCTGTGAGGGGTTGTCCGATCGCCGGTCGCAGTCATTTTGCGCCGGGCGGCCACGGCCGTCGCCGCGACAGCGATGCGCGTCTTCGCGTCTTTGGGTTGAACCTGCGCGTGCCGCGTTTTCGTGCCGACGGCGCGGCCTCGTCGACTCTTGAACGGGATCAGGCCCCGGGGCTGCGGACGGGCGTTGCCGGTCATCTTCAGGAAGTCGAGCATGCGCCGCACGTCCCGGCCCAGCCTGCGCATCGTCTCCGCGACGGCGAGCCGCGAGCCTTGATGATGACGGTCGCGAAGCGTCGCAGCAGGGTCGTGTTCTCCGGTTCGTGGCCGGCGCGGATGCGGCTGCGGTGCCAGCCGATCCGGCGGTCGCGTGCCCCGCACTTGAGCGCCGGGGTCGAGAACACCGCAAGGGCAAGCCACCGGTCGCGGTGACGGGCGACGTAGCGCACGGTCTCGCCGACGGGCCGGATCGCCGAGGTAGTGGTGCGCCTGCATCAGCGCGCGGAAGCGCGCCCCGTCCGCTTCCGCGACGATGTCGACCGATGCCTCCGAAAGATCCACGCCCGTGCCCCCGCAACCAAATCGCCGGAACCACACAGGCGGGTGGCGGGGGTGTACGGATTCAAGGCCAACTTCATGTCACGCTTGGGAAAAGCGGCGGAGACCAATTGGTCCTGGGCAGACGACGACGGGCAGATGGGGCCGTTGCCGAGCGCAATGTCAGGGAGCGCCTGCTTCACATCGTCGGCAGCCGCAGCAACGGCGCAACTCGATCATCGGAGTTCATGAGGGCGGTGATGTTCCGCGAGCGCCGCGCACATCTCGGCCAGACGCCGGCGCAACCGAAGCGGCTCCTCCACCGTGACCGTCTTGCCCCAGGTGACCAGGTGCCAGCAAATCTCGTCGAGACCTCCGGCCTCGAAACATACCGTGACCGTCCCGTCTTCGTGCATCTCTGAGGTCTGGCACGGATGAAAGAGAAACAGCGATGCGTCGGGGGCCGCGTTCTTGTCGAAGCTCAGGACCACCCGGACGGGCTCCTCCTGGAAGGTGCCGAACGAACGCCGCGCGAAACGCTGCAAGTCGAAGGCCGGGTCGCGATCGAAGCGTTCAGGGAGCAGCGTGGCGTCGCTCATGCCGGAAAGACGCCAAAGACGGGGTTCGTCGTTCCAGTCATTGCGAGCAACGAGAAACGCGCGGTTGCCGTAGATCAGGCCGTAGGGCTCCAGGCGCTGGCGGCTGACCCGCCCGGTCGTGCGCGCGCAGTATCGAAACTCCACCTCCCGACCGGTGAGAATGGCTTCGCGCAGGAGCTCGATCAGGCCGGCATCGACCGGTTGCCGCGGGCCCGGCCGCATGGCAAGCCCCTCGACCCGCATCAGCGCTTCAAGATCGGAGTCTTGATGTGCGGACGCGACGTTCCGGACGGCGCGCAGCTTGGCTCCGATTCCCTTCAGCTTGGTCGCCTGTTCCTGCAGGCCAGTTCGCTCAAGTGCCGCAGCGGCGGTGGCAAGCGCCGACTGTTCCGCGACAGTGATCTGCAGCAGGCAGCGCAACGCTTTCGAGCGCAGCCTCCAATGCAGCCTGTTGTCATCGGAGGGCACGGTCTCCAGAGGTCCGAAAGCCCATTCGACAGCATCGCGCATCCGCTCCGCGGTTCGACGGCTGACCGACAGATCCGACTGGATTTCGTCAAGCGTCACGCCGGCTCGCGACCCCTGCAGCCGAACTGCAAGATCGATGATGTCTTTCAGGCGCTCGTATCGCATCAGTTCAGCCTTTCTGAAGAGTCGAAGACCTGCTTCCCGTTGCCGCTGGTGGCGTCATCGTCTCACAAGGAACCTGGGTTCTGAAGCCGATGCTGCGTGGCCGGTCCGGCTTGGCCGTGCACTCGGCTCGCAGCATGTCCCCGAGCGCTTCCGGATCCTGCAGCCAGCCGAGGATCCCGGCCCTGTTGCGCACGATCGCGAAGTCGCCGGGCGTGAGGTTTCCGAGCGTTGCGAGAGACGGCGGTGGCGGCAGGTCGAAATGGCCGCGAAACGCCGCATTGGCCTGTTCGGGCGCCAGGTAGTCAAGGGTGAGCTTGAAGACGAAGCGGCGCAACGTCGCCGGGTCGAGACGGTCCCCGAGATTGGTTGTGCAGGCGAAGGGCAGGGGATGGCTCTCCATCCATGTCAGCATCTCGTTCACCTGGCTGACCTCCCAGTTGCGTTGCGCGAGGCGCCGGTCGGCAAGGAGCGAATCGGCCTCGTCGAAGACCAGGAAGGCGTTGGCATCGCGCGCCTCAGCGAAGGCTCGGGCGATGTGCCTTTCGGTCTGGCCCACCCACATGGACATCAGGTCTGACGCACGCTTCTGCATGACGTCCATGCCAAGCCTCTCCGCGAGGTAGCGGACGTACGCGCTCTTCCCGGTTCCGGGCGGGCCTTGCAGGCAGAGCGAGAAGCGATGCTGCTTTTGCGCCGCCAGGCGGTTGGCGAGAATGGTGGGGTCGGTGTCAGCCTGGATGAGTGCTGGATCGAAGCCGTTCGGGAGTTCTTGGGGGGGACTATCGCAGGACAGAAGACGGGCCAGGCTGCGAACGCCCGTGCGCACCGCGGCAATGTCGCCACCGGCCAGACTGGCTGCGGCGGTCGCGCCTGCCGCAACCCCTGGGGCCGCATCGAATTCGGAGGCAAGCGCCGTCACCTCCTCCGGCGCGGCCGCAATGTCATGACGCTCAAGCTGGCGCGCCCAGACACGCGCCCTTACGGCCGCGTTCGGCGGGCGCAGTGCGAGGGCGAACATCATGCGGCGCAGGGTGGCCGGGCTGACTTCGTCCATGTCGTTCATGGTCCACAGGGTTGGCGCAGGCGTCCGTTCGAGCATGCGGTGCATGAAGACCTTGCTCGCGGCTGCCCGCGACCGGTACGAGCGCAGCGGCCGGAGCCTTGCGAAGCCGCCGAAGGAACCTGCCATCAGGTCCTCCATTTCGTCGAACAGCAGGAGCGCACGCGAGTTTTTGCCGACCAGGCGTTGTGCCAGCCTGAGCTCCGAGAGCCTCTCCCTGCGCGAGGGCTCGTCGCCGCGGCCGTCCGCTTCGCCGACGCTGTAGAGGGTCGCGTCGAGCCGGGCGGCGAGCGCCTTGCAGAATTCCGTCTTGCCGGTGCCGGGCGGTCCGTAGATCAGGATGTTGACGCCCGGCTTGCCGCTGCCCAGCGCACCTGCCAGGAGCCTCTCGATGTGGTCACGGTCGGCGGCGAAGTGGTCGAAGTCCGCCCATTCGAGATCGGTCTGCGGCGCAGCGTCCAGAAGCAGGCTGGTAGCGTCGACGTTGGCGTTCCCCGGTACAGTGACAAGGCGGCAGAGCCGGCGCGGGACCTCAAGGTCACCGTCGTCCTCGATCAAGACGAGACCGGAACGGATCAGCGGCGCGTCGTCCCGCAGGCGGGACTGGACGGTGTTCGCTGTCAGGCCGAGAATCAGGGACATCGCCCGGCCGTGAAGATTGAGCGCCTTCTTCAACATGATCGAAGACCCGAAAATGTCGTCGATCATGGACTCGAAGACCGCGTGGGTCTCGTAACGCAGCAGCAGTTCCAGGATGCCGATGTCCGTTCGGCTGAGTCCTGTGGACTTTCCGAGCCGCCGGAGGCGCAGGGCCGTTCGGTCGCGTTTTGCCTGAGTGTCCGAACATTCCTTGCGCATGGTCTCTTCGACACCACAAAGCGCCTCCGACGAGATGTCCGTCTTGCCCCGGTCTCGTCTCGAACGCCGTTTCAGGGGAGAACTGCCCAGATGGTGATCCCGCTTGGCGAACCAGCCGATCAGTTCCCGGGCTTCCGGATCCGTGCAGTTCAGGCCTGAGGCGATGTTGGCGAGATACGACGCAAGCAGTCTTCGTTCGTAGGCCGTGAGCATGTCTCTTTCCGATTCGGTGCAAAGGAGAGACGCTAACAGGCGAGTGCGTCAAATTTGGTCGCACTTGGAACGGGAAACGGTAAGTTCGGCGGAATCGAATGATCTTGCAGTGGCAAATCGGCCACACGGGGCTTGCGCGCCGACGACGCCCGGACGGCATCGAGCGGTGGCTCGGTGCTGCCACACCGTGTGAAGGGAAATTTCCGCATGCATCTCCGGGCGTCATCGATGTTTGTGCCGGCGCTGCGGTCACACCGGCGCGATGTCGCCTTCGGCGCGCAGCGCGTGGAACTCGGCCTCGAAGGCGGGAAACCGTGCATCCTCGATGGCGCTCCGGATGCCGGACATGAGTTCCTGGTAATAGTGAAGATTGTGCCAGGTCAGCAGCATCCCCGAAATCATCTCTCCGGCGCGGAAGACGTGATGAAGGTAGGCCCGGCTGTAGTTTCGGCAGGCAGGACAGGTGCACGCATCGTCCAGAGGACGCGGATCGTTCGCATGCCTTGCGTTCTTTACGTTGACGGCTCCCCGGCGCGTGAACGCCTGGCCGGTGCGACCTGACCGCGACGGCAGCACGCAGTCCATCATGTCGATGCCGCGCTTTGCCGCTCCGACGATGTCGTCGGGTTTTCCGACGCCCATGAGATAGCGTGGCTTGTCGTGGGGGAGCATTGCCGGTGCATGGTCGAGCACGTCGAACATCGCGTCCTGGCCTTCTCCGACGGCCAGCCCGCCGACTGCATACCCATCGAAGCCCATGGCTACGAGCGCCTTGGCGCTTTCCTCCCTCAAGTCCCGGCTGAGACCGCCTTGCTGGATCCCGAACAGCGCATGTCCCGATCGCTCTCCAAACGCGGCCTTTGATCGTTCTGCCCATCGCATCGAAAGGCGCATGCTCCTCGCGATCGCATTGTCGGATGCGGGCAGGGCGGGGCACTCGTCGAAGCACATGGCGATGTCGCTTCCCAGCATGCGCTGGATCTCCATGGATCGTTCCGGCGAAAGCATGTGCCTGGAGCCGTCGATATGGGACGTGAAACGGACGCCTTCCTCGGTCACCTTTCGCATGCCGGCGAGGCTCATGACCTGAAACCCGCCGGAATCCGTAAGGATCGGCCCTTCCCAGTTCATGAACCTGTGGAGCCCTCCAAGATCCGCAATCCGTTCGGCACCGGGCCGCAGCATCAAGTGGTACGTGTTGCCAAGGAGGATGTCCGCGCCTGTCGCCGCAACGCTTTCAGGAAGCATTGCCTTCACGGTGCCTGCAGTGCCAACCGGCATGAACGCGGGAGTCCGCACGTCGCCGCGTGCCGTCTTGATCACGCCTGCACGCGCCGCGCCGTCCGTTGCGTTCAGCTTGAAGAAAGAGGTTTCTGTCATGGGCCGGGCCCTGTTCAGGCCGAAAGTTGCGCCATGAACTCCTCGGGAACCTCAAGATTCGCTGTCACGCGCTGGATGTCTTCGTCGCTTTCCAACGCGTCGATCATGCGCAGGAGCTTCTGGAACCCCTCAAGGTCCAGCTCGGCAACCGTCGTGGGCTTCCAGATCAACCTGGTTGATTCCGCCTCGCCCAAGTCCGCGTCGAGCGCTCTGGAGACATCGTTCAGTTCTGCATCGGCAGTCAGGATGACGTGACCGTCCTCGCCGGATTCAATGTCTTCCGCGCCGGCCTCGAGGGCCGCCATCATCACCGCGTCCTCGTCGCCGGCAGATGCCGGGTAGACGATTTCTCCCTTGCGTACGAACATGAAGCTTACCGAGCCGGTCTCGCCAAGGTTGCCGCCGTGCTTGTCGAAGCAGGCGCGCACGGTAGACGCGGTCCGGTTCCGGTTGTCGGTCAGCGCTTCGACGATGACCGCAACGCCGCCCGGTCCGTATCCCTCGTAGCGGATTTCCTCGAATTCATCACCTTCCCCGGCTTGGGACCTGGAAATCGCGCGAGCGATGACATCCTTGGGGACCGAGTTCGACTTCGCTTCCTTCACGGCCAGCCGCAGTCGCGGATTTTTCTCCGGGTCGGGATCACCAAGCTTTGCCGCAACGGTGATCTCCTTGGAGAGTTTCGAGAACAGCTTGGACCGGGCCGCGTCCTGGCGTCCCTTGCGGTGCTGGATGTTCGCCCATTTGGAGTGGCCGGCCATCGCGTTTCGGTCCTTTTTGCCTCGCTGGTTGGCCGAGGATATAGGGCAGGTGGCGGCTTGCGTGCAAGGGCGGGATGACCCTGATCAGCGTGCTGCTTCCCGGGACATTGCCTTCTATGGACCTGAACGCAAAGTGCTGCTACAAATTGTATGGTGAATGCCAGGGACCCCAAGATAAGTGGCTCGCTGCCGATAATTCGACGTCTGGAAGACGCGGCGATCAACCGCATTGCGGCGGGGGAGGTTGTCGAACGGCCCGCCGCGGCGGTGAAGGAACTCGTCGAGAACGCGATCGACGCTGGTGCGCGCCACATTTCGATCGCAGTGGCCGGGGGTGGCAAGCGTCTGATACGGGCGGAAGATGACGGTTGCGGCATCGCTGAGGACCAGTTGCAGCTTGCTCTCTCTCGCCACGCGACGTCAAAGACAGACGGGTCGGACCTGCTGAACATTCACACGTTGGGCTTTCGCGGCGAGGCGCTTGCATCGCTTGCCGCAGTCGGGCGGCTGAGCGTCACGTCCCGCCCCAAGGGACGCGATGCCGCTGTCATCGAGGCGGCCGCCGGAGCTGTGGAACCGGTGCGTCCTGCCGCGAGCGGGCAGGGCACGACGGTGGAACTGCGGGATCTCTTCTTTGCCACGCCGGCCCGTCTCAAGTTCCTTCGCAGCGAACGCGGCGAAATGCAGGCGGTCACTGACGCAGTGAAGCGGCTGGCAATGTCGGAGCCGTATACCGGCTTCGAGCTCGTCAACCACACCGACGCGCCGCGCAAGGTCTTCGCCGTCCGCGCGGAGACCGGCGATCCCGCTCAGGCGCTGTCGGGCCGGATCCAGGCCATTCTCGGGAAGGAGTTCATCGAGAATGCCATTGCCATCGACGTCGAGCGCGGCGGCCTGCACATGACCGGATTCGCTGCATTGCCGACCTATTCGCGCGGGTCCGCGGTGCATCAGCACTTTTTCGTCAATGGCCGCCCCGTCCGCGACAAGCTCTTGATCGGCGCCCTCAGGGCTGCCTATTCGGACGTGCTCAGCCGGGACCGGCACGCCGCTGCAGCGATCTTCATCGACTGCGAACCCGCCTTGGTGGACGTGAACGTTCATCCGTCCAAGGCCGAGGTGCGCTTTCGCGAACCTGGGGAGGCCCGCGGACTTGTCGTTTCCGGTCTTCGGCATGCGCTTGCAGAGGCCGGCCACCGGTCGTCAAGCACGATCGGAACCGATGCGCTCGGCGCGTTTCGCGCACCGCCGGAAGAAGCGCGTGTCTACCAGATGGACTACAGGGTCGGATGCGGGAAGGCGCGAGTTGTCGAGCAGGAACCCCATGGTGATGGCGGTCTTTTGCGCGACATGGACGGGGTCGCCGCTGGTCGCGTCGACTCCGTGGATTCCGAAGGTGAGGAGCTTGACTTTCCGCTCGGTGCGGCGCGTGCGCAATTCCACGAGAACTTCATCCTGGCCCAGACCCGGGACGGCATCATACTGGTGGACGCGCATGCCGCCCATGAGCGCCTCGTTTATGAAAAGCTGAAGGCCCAGATGGCCGAGGCAGGGGTTGCCCGGCAAGCGCTTCTCGTCCCGGAAGTCGTGGAGCTTGGCGAGACGGCTGCGGAAATCCTGGAACACGCGGAGGATCTGCAGGCACTCGGGCTCTCGATCGAGCCATTCGGGCATGGGGCGGTTGCAGTTCAGGAAACACCGGCGATCCTTGGTCAGGTTGATGCCTCACGACTTCTGAAGGACATTGCCGACGAACTTGAGGCTGGAGGAGGGTCATGCGGGACGCTCAAGGCGCGGATCGACGCGGTCCTGTCTCGCATCGCCTGTCACGGCTCGGTTCGGACTGGTCGGTTGATGCGAGCCGAAGAGATGAACGCCCTTTTGCGCGAGATGGAAGCAACGCCAAACTCAGGTCAATGCAATCACGGACGACCGACCTATGTGGAATTGAAGATGCAGGATGTTGAAAGGCTCTTCGGTCGGCGGTGACGCTCGCGTACGCAATGGTAGGACTGACGGGTCAATCGTCTTGGCGACCGTTTCGGCAAGAACTCGTCAGTGAACTTCAAGCAAGTCCTGAACGGGGCGTTCGGCGAGCCAAGGCGGGCCTTTCACCTGGCATCTATCTGCGCAGCCGCGCCTTTCGGCCGCCGCGCCGTCCAGGCAATCGCGACTTCCGCCCTGGCAGTTCGGCCATGATCCGGTCGCGTTCCGCGGGAGTCATCTGACCCCAAAGCGTGATTTCCTCGCCCGTGCGGTGACAGCCGAGGCAGATCCCGGCATCAGGATGTATGAGGCATACGCGGACGCAGGGGCTCTCGATATCGTCGCGTTTCCAGAGGTCGTCGCTCATGTCGCCCCCAAATGGCAGATCCGGTCCAGCGCTCCCTGCAGAATGTAGGAGGCGGCAACGTGATCAATGACTTGGCCGCGACGCCTGCGCGACATGTCGGCCTCCAGAAGGACACGTTCTGCCGCCACTGTCGAGAGCCGCTCATCCCAGAAGGCAACGGGAAGTTCGGTCGACCTTGCAACGACTCTCGCGAATGCGCGCGTCGCTTGGCAGCGAGGGCCTTCCGAGCCATCCATGTTGAGCGGCAGTCCCAGTACCATCCCGACGACATCCCGAGGTGCGCAGATCGCCATGAGGGCCGAGATGTCCTTTCCAGGCTTCGTTCTGCGGATTGTCTCGACGGGGCTCGCCACGCGCCGCCGCGCATCACTTGCCGCAACACCGATCGTTGCGGTTCCGAGATCAATTCCGGCCAAGGCGCCGGAGGCGGGCAGCATTGCCGCGAGGGACTCGATGTCGTCACAGATCATTCGGAAAGCCCGAATCTCGCACCCGCATCGCGGATGACAGCCATTGCGGCCTCGTCGTCGCCAAAGACCTCCTTGGCCTCGGCATAGACGATTCGCGCCCGCTGCTCTTCTCCCAGCACCATCAGCGAGTGAACAAGTTGCGCCCATTCTTCCGGCCCGCCGCCGTCCTGCGCAAGGCGTGCCGCAAGACCCTCGACCATTCCGCGGATCATGACGTCTCGGTCTTCAGCCTCCATGTCGTCTGCCGCTTCGATTTCGGCTGCAGTCGGACCTCGGGCGACGGGCGGTTCATATTTCATGCCGGCACCTGCAGCGACATCGGCGATTCCGGCGCGCAGCACAGGCACCCAGGGTTCGTCAGCCACGCTCGTCTCAAGCAGGTCACGCCAGAATGGAAACGCCAGGTCCGGCCTGCCAACCTGCACTTGCTGCAACCCCAGAAAGTAGCGTCCCGCGCGGTTCCCGGGATCGTGGGCAAGGAGGCGCAGGACATATGCCTCCGCTTCCGGGGAAACGTAGCCTCCCGCCGAAAAGACCATCATCTCGATCATGGCAGCGAGATCGCCGGTCGTGACCCTGTCTTCCTTCGCGGCCAGGAGCTGCTCCAGAGTCTGGCGCGCGGCGGCGAAATTGCCCAGCCGGGCCTCGTTTCTCGCAAGGAGCGTGAGGCCCTGGATGTCGGACGGGCGTTCCTTGACGGCCGCTCGGAGCCGATCCATCAGCTCCAGAAAGTCTTCGGCCACCGCCTCGGGACCGGGAAGGCCCGGTGCCGCAACCGTCTCGGCTTCCATCTGGCTCGGGCGATTCTGGGCGGCCGCTTCCAAGGCTGCCAGCCTTGATTTCATTGGAAGATCCGGTTTTCCGGGCGCGCCCTGCGCCAGGTAGATGCCGACCCCGCCAGCAAGCAGCGTCGCAATGATGATTCCTGCGGCGAGTCCCCGGTTTCCCGGAGCATGTTCGTCACGTGCCTGCGCGCGCCTGTCTGCATCCAGCAGCCTTCGGGAAATCTCGAGGCGAGCCGCTTCCGCTTCCGTTTCTGCAAGCACGCCGCGGGCCTCGTCTCGCGCGACTTCGTTCAACTGGTCTCGATAGACCTGAACATCCGAGACCGCATTGCCCACTTCTCCGGTGCGCACGCGCATCAATGCATGGACCATAGTGGCAACGGCCCCGGCAATGATGAGGCATGCAAGCAACCAGAAGATCATGGACTCCTCCATGCCATTTCGCCGGGCACCACCTGGTCTGGCGGCTGTCTTGTCTTGATGCGCCAGATGTTGCGTCGCGGCTCCTTGTGACGAGAAGCCCTGAACCATACGAGGGGATTCGCCATGCCTTGCGGCTATCGCACCTGAACGAAGGCTGCCAGATTCAGGCGTTGAAGAAAAGCGGCATGTCATTTCGGCACTTCGGGCCATTGCCCGCCAATCCCGCTTTCAACAGGCGGCATCAAGCCATGGCTTGGCCGTACCGCGGAGAAGGCGGAGCGGGTGGTGCCCTTCGCAACTGAACTTGCAGAAAATCACTGGTTTCTGTATATTCTTGACTAACTGGAATCAGCGCATGGAGTTTTCCATGAAACGGTTTCCCGCAGGCGATCTGACACGCAATACGGGCAATCTCCTTGAGGCTGCGGCCATCGCGCCGGTAGTGATCACGAAGCACAGAAAGCCACGGTTCGTGGTCATGTCGATGCCACGGTTCGAGGAGCTCACATCGGGACGGTCTTCGCAGGTTGCGGTGGATGTCGCCGACATGCCGGAGGATCTAGGCAGGCTGCTGGACAAAGGCATCGAGGACCATGTCCGAGGGCGCTGACCTTCCGGTCGCAGGGCAGATCTTCGACTATCACTTCCTCTGGAAGTGGCAGGCGGAGGAAGGTGAAACCGAAGGCCGGAAGAAGCGACCAAGCTGCGTCGTCGTCGTTGTCGCCAACAACGAGGGCCAACACGTCCTGTTTCTCGCCCCGATCACAAGCAAGGCTCCTGGCAGCGGGCGGTCGGCCCTGGAGATACCCGAGACCGAAGCCCGTCGCGCCAATCTTGACGCTGGCGTTTCGCTCTGGGTCGTCCTCGACGAGTTGAACGTCGACATTCTGGAAGCGTCCTACACGCTGGAAGACCGCTCGCCGCGGGGATCTTTCGGCCCGGCTTTCGTCGATGCGATCATCCGGGGCGTGCAGCGTGTCCGTGTCACCGGGAAGCTCAGTCTGTCGGAGCGGAGCTAGGCGGGAGAGATAACCTCCCCTGACCATTTTGGGTCTCGAAACGTGTGAAGTCCAGTTTCGAAGTCGCGCCTTCTGTCTGGCGGGACTGCCCGCCGCGCTGTCCGGTGTCGCGAAATAACTCTCTCCTGCCGCTTGCCGTCAGACGTCTCATCGGGGATTCTGGGACAGAGACGGCGAGTCGATGCCGCCGAGATGCGAGTTGCAGGACATGGGTCACTATTCGGCCTTAGCCGTGGCACGGGAAGCGTTCCGGGATCACCGGGGCTGGCAGCGTGCCTGGAAGAGCCCCGAACCGAGGCGGCGCTATGACGTGGTCATTGTCGGGGCAGGCGGGCACGGACTGGCGACAGCATACCATCTCGGCAGGAATCACGGCATCACGAATGTCGCCATCCTGGAAAGGGGCTGGCTTGGAGGGGGCAACACGGGCCGGAACACGACGATAATCCGCTCGAACTATCTTCAGGACGCTTCGGCCGCGATCTACGAAAAGGCGCGCGCGCTCTACGAGACGCTGAGCCAGGACCTGAACTACAATGTCATGTTCAGTCCGCGCGGCGTCATGATGCTGGCACAGACCGAGCACGAGGTGCGCGGCTACAGGCGGACGGCGCATGCCAATGCGCTTCAGGGGGTGGAAACGGAATTCATCGAGCCCGGGCGCGTAAAGGAGCTATGCCCGATCATCGAGGTCCGGGGCCCGCGCTATCCGGTGCTCGGTGCGCTTTGGCAGCCAAGGGGCGGGACCGCGCGCCATGACGCGGTGGCCTGGGGATATGCCCGCAGATGCTCGGAAATGGGCATGGACATCATCCAGAAATGCGAGGTCACGGGCATACGCACGGGCGGTGGCGAGGTTGAGGGGGTCGTGACGACGCGCGGCGACATCGATTGCGGCAAGCTCGGAATCGTGGTCGCTGGCCATTCCGGCCATCTGGCGGAAATGGCGGGATTCAGGCTGCCCATTGAAAGCGTGGCACTTCAGGCGCTGGTCAGCGAACCGGTCAAGCCATGCATGGACGTCGTGGTCATGGCAAACACCGTCCACGGTTACATGAGCCAGTCCGACAAGGGCGAAATGGTGATCGGCGGGGGCGCGGACGGGTTCGTCAACTACACGCAGCGCGGATCATTCTCGCACATCGAGGAGACCGTGCGGGCCCTTGTGGAGACCTTTCCGATGATCTCGCGCCTGAAGATGCTTCGCCATTGGGGCGGAATCGTCGACATGACGGGCGATCGTTCGCCCATCCTGTCCCGGACACCCGTCGGAAATCTCTTCATCAACTGTGGTTGGGGGACTGGTGGATTCAAGGCGATCCCGGGCTCCGGGTGGGGCTTTGCGGAGCTCATGGCAAAGGGCGAGAGCCCGCTTTGCGCGGAGTTCGGCATCGATCGCTTTCGCGAGGGCCGCTTCATAGACGAAAGCGTTGCGGCCGGCGTGGCGCATTGACGGAGGCGGTGCGGTGAAAGAGGCAGGAGGAACCAGCGAAGCGAGGGCGTTTCAGCGCCGCCCTTCACGAAGTGTCGCATGGGCCGTTCCTGGCAGCATTTGCGCCGACCAGGAA